>CAJWSQ010000039.1 GCA_913045895.1 uncultured Flavobacteriales bacterium
CCGGGGCTTTTTTATGCTTGTTTGTTTAGAAAATCAACCAATTTTTGAACTGCTAATCCACGGTGACTGATTGCATTCTTCACGCTCATATCTAACTCTGCAAAAGTTTTAGAATAGCCTTCAGGAATAAAAATAGGATCATATCCAAAACCCTTGTCACCCTGTTTTTCAGTAGTGATGGTTCCTTTACAAATACCTTCAAACTGATGTTGTTTACCATCTAGATTAAGGGTTACAACCGTTCTGAACTGAGCATTTCTGTTCGAATTACCTTCTAACTCAGAAAGGAGCTTTTCCATATTTGCTTCTGAATTCCCATGTTCACCAGCATATCTAGCTGAATAAACTCCAGGAGCTCCGTTAAGTGCTTCAACTTCTAAACCTGTATCATCAGCAAAGCAATCCAAGCCAGTATGTTCGGTAATAAAATCGGCTTTTTGAGCTGAGTTCTCCTCCAAGGTTTCATGATCTTCTGGGATCTCGCCTTCAAAATTCACAGCTTTTAAACTCTTCACTTCGATCGATGGCAAAGCCTTTTGAACTTCTTCTAATTTATGTGCATTGTTGGTGGCGAAAACGATTGCTCTCATTCTGCTGCTTGATAAAATTGGTGAATCATTTCAACTACTTTCAATCCTTCTTCTCCAGTAGTCATAATTTCTTCTCGTCCGTTTAGTGCTTCAATTACATTGTTAATTACCCGATCGTGATTACTCATTGAACCTTGATAATAACCGTAATTATTAGCTGGACTACTTGCTGGAAGGTGTTTTATATCAAAACCATTGGTTTCCTGATAATCAATCGTATTTAGGTACTTTCCACCAATTTTAATGGTTGCATTTTCAGCAAAAACAGTGATAGAACCTTCCATGTTTTGATTGAATGCACAGGTGGTGAAATTGAGATTTCCCATTCCTCCTTCTTTCAAATGAAAAGTGAAAGTGCCAGTATCTTCAATCTCAGTAAGTTGTTGATGTCCGAAGTTGGCAATTCTACCTCTCACTTCGTCAATATCACCAAACAAATAAAACAGAATATCTACAAAGTGACTAAACTGCGTGTACAAAACACCTCCGTCCAAGGCTTTTTTACCTTTCCAAGCTGAGTTCTGGTAATACGCATCGTTGCGATTCCAAAAACAATTGAGAGATACAAAGTAAACTTGTCCAAGTTTTTTGGCATCAATCAATTCCTTAACTGCCTGTACAGGCGGATTGTATCTGTTTTGCTTTACAACGTATAGTTTACGATCAACCTCATTGGCTATTTGAACCATGCGTTGTGCATCGACTAAATCAATGGCCATTGGTTTTTCAACCAATACATTTTTGCCTGCTTTTAAAGCCTGCTCAGCTAGTTCAGCGTGGGTTCCGTTAGGAGTACAAATGATTATGATTTGTATATCATCACAAGCCAAAAGCGCTTTGTAACTCAAAAAAGCTTCTACTTGATATTCTTCGGCTAAATCATGCATTTGCGATTTTTCGATATCGAAAATTCCGCGCACTACTCCACCCGGATGATCTACAATGTGTTTCAGATGACGGCCAGCAATATATCCGCATCCAACAATTCCAAATTGAATCAACATGCTACAAATATCGCATTATGCGGGTTTATTTCACTGTTCAAATCAGACGAATCGCTTAAACCTCTTCACGAAGGGCTGTTAATAATCTATAGAACCAACAAATCAAGATCAAGAACGTTAAACTTTACCTTTGTGTCATGATTAAACAACTCTGGAATAAAGTCCCTCCATTTTTAAAGAACCGTTATATCCTTACGGCTCTGGGATTTTTCTTTTGGATGCTGTTTTTCGATCAAAATGATCTCATCAGTCAGATCAAGCTGAAGAACCAACTTTACGAGTTGGAAAAGGACAAAGAATACTACAAAGAGCAAATTCAGGTAACTCAAGAAGAATTAGAAAACTTGTTGAACGACAACGAGAAATTAGAGCGATTTGCTCGCGAAAAATACCTCATGAAAAAGCCTGATGAGGACATCTTTGTGATTGTTTACGAAGATTAAGCTTAAATATATTCAAAAAGGTCAGCAATTACTTACTTTCGTATATCTAACACTCAGATTATGCGAAAGCCTTTGTTTGAAGATTTCAAAGCTATTTCTGCTGAGGAATGGCGAGACCAAATCGTAAAAGACTTAAAAGGAAAGCCTTACGAATCACTCATTAAGGAAACGCTAGAAGGAATTACTGTTAAACCAGATTACACATCAAGTGACTCTGCTGGAGTTGAAGGTGTGCCTGGAGAGCCTCCGTATTTTAGAGGATTAAAAAGAGAACCCGCTTCTTGGACGATTGTTGAAGCATACGCTGCCGAAACAAATAACAAAGAATTGCTTGAAGCACTTCAAGCTGGAGCTAATGGACTTTCTCTGCCGTTCACTTCTGCCGTTATTAATGATGGATTAAAAGGAGTTGAAGTTCCTTACATTCAGTTATTTTTCAATCATTCAGCTGATATTTCACTCGTAGTTGATTTCTTTAAATGGGTCGAATCTAAAGGATGGAATCCGTTGGAAATCTCAGGATCACTCGGTTTTGATCCACTCGGTGAAAGTGCTCTAAAAGGAGAATGGACAGATCCTTCTTCTGAAATGATTAATAGCTTGTTCAATTTGAGCAAACAGTATGACGCATTTCAAAAGCTTCGTTTCTTCAATGTTAGAGGAAACAACTATGCCGAAGCTGGTGCAAGTGCAAGTACTGAACTAGCCGTGGCTTTAGCACAAGCTCATGAATATTTATTGAGTGGTTTACGTGCTGGACTAGCAGTTGACGATATCACCCAACGCATTCAATTTACCTTTGGAGTTGGCACCGATTACTTCTTAGAAATCACCAAATTCAGAGTTGCCAGACGTTTGTGGGCTCAAATCGTGAAACAGTACGAACCAAAAGCATCTTGCTCGCAAGCAACATATATTGTAGCGCAAACCAACATACGCCAATATGCAGCTGCAGATGTATACACCAACATGATTCGTGCTACAACCATGAGCATGGCTGGTGGATTGGGTGGAGCTGATGCAGTTCACACATTGCCTTTTGATCATCATTACAGCGAGAAAAAATCATTCAACAAACGAATAGCTCGTAATGTCAACTTGATGTTGCAAGAAGAATCGTACTTGAATAGAGTTTTAGATCCATCAGGTGGCTCATACTTCTTGGATACAATGGCAGAAGATTTTGCTGATAAAACTTGGGCTTTCTTCCAAGAAATTGAATCGGCAGGTGGTTTTGTAAAAGCATTAGAAAGCAACATCATTCAAACCAAAATTGAAGCTGAAGCTGTACAAGAAGAATTGTTGTTGCAAGAAGGAAAACGCGTTATGGTTGGAGTTAATAAATTCCCCAATGCTAAAGATGACTTAGCAACTGCTCATTTCTCATCACCAGTTGATGGAAAAGCATTTAAAGCGTTGCAATTGAAACGCGTTTCTGAATCGTTTGAGAAAAAGTAAAAAATAGCTTAACCCACCAAGTTATGACTAGAAAAGATTTTACACAGATTTCATGGAAATCAGAAGGAGAAACCTCTAAACTCAGCGAGTGGGAAAAACAAGCTGAACTTTGGGAAACTCCTGAAAAAATTGAAGTTAAACCCGTTTACGGGAAACAAGATATTGAAGACGTTGAACACATCGGGTTTCAAGCGGGCATTGCTCCGTATTTGAGAGGTCCGTACTCAACGATGTATGCTGCACGTCCGTGGACGATCCGCCAGTATGCAGGATTCTCAACTGCTGAAGAATCAAATGCTTTTTACCGCAGAAACTTAGCTGCCGGGCAAAAAGGACTTTCAGTTGCATTCGATTTAGCAACACACAGAGGCTACGATTCAGATCACCCACGTGTTGTTGGTGATGTTGGTAAAGCTGGTGTAGCAATTGATTCTGTGGAAGACATGAAAATTTTGTTTGACCAAATTCCTTTGGATCAAATGTCGGTTTCCATGACAATGAACGGAGCGGTAATTCCAATCATGTCTTTCTACATCGTTGCTGCTGAAGAGCAAGGTGTTAAACCAGAACAACTTTCGGGTACCATTCAAAATGATATCCTGAAGGAATTCATGGTTCGTAATACGTACATCTATCCTCCAAAACCGAGTATGAAAATCATTGCCGACATTTTTGAGTACACTTCTCAAAACATGCCGCGTTTCAACTCGATTTCAATCTCTGGATACCACATGCAAGAAGCTGGCGCAACAGCTGATATTGAATTGGCTTACACCCTTTCTGATGGTTTAGAGTATGTGAGAACTGGGATTGCAGCAGGAATGGACATTGATACATTTGCTCCACGTTTGTCGTTCTTCTGGGCTATCGGGATGAACCATTTCATGGAAATCGCGAAGATGCGTGCTGGTAGATTGCTTTGGGCAAAAATGATCAAGCAGTTCAACCCGAAAAATACCAAATCGATGGCTCTGCGTACGCACTGTCAAACATCGGGTTGGAGTTTAACTGAGCAAGATCCATTCAACAACGTTGCTCGTACTTGCGTTGAGGCTATGGCTGCTGCATTGGGTGGAACTCAATCTTTACACACCAATTCATTGGATGAAGCAATCGCTCTTCCAACTGATTTCTCAGCACGAATTGCACGTAATACTCAAATCTATATTCAAGAAGAAACCAACATTACACGTGTGGTTGACCCTTGGGGAGGTTCTTATTACGTGGAGAAACTAACACAAGAATTAGTTGATCGTGCTTGGGAGTTGATTCAAGAAGTTGAAGAGTTAGGTGGAATGACCAAAGCCATTGAAAGCGGTGTTCCAAAAATGCGCATTGAAGAAGCTGCAGCTCGTAAACAAGCTCGCATCGACTCAGGAAGAGACATCATTGTTGGTGTAAATCAATTCCAAGTTGAAGAAGATAGTGATATCGAAATTTTAGAGGTTGATAACACCAAAGTACGTCAACAACAAATTGATCGCTTAAATCAGATAAAAGCCAGTAGAGATAGCGTTAAAGTTGAAGCTGCATTAAATGCGCTAGCTACAGCTGCTGCAACAGGCGAAGGAAATTTATTAGCTCTTGCGGTTGAAGCTGCACGTGAACGTGCTACTTTAGGTGAAATATCTGATGCGATGGAAAAAGCTTTCGGTCGTTATCAGGCAACAATAAAAAGCATTTCAGGCGTGTATTCAAGTGAAGCATCTAACGACTCTGACTTCGAAACAGCACTTTCATTAAGTGATGAATTTGCCAAATTAGAAGGTCGTAGACCACGTATTATGGTGGCTAAAATGGGACAAGATGGACACGATCGCGGTGCGAAAGTAATTGCTACATCATTTGCGGATATTGGTTTTGATGTGGATATTGGTCCATTGTTCCAAACTCCTGAAGAAGCAGCCAAGCAAGCTGTTGAAAATGATGTGCATGTTTTAGGTGTTTCATCATTGGCAGCTGGACATAAAACGTTGGTTCCTCAGGTAATTGCCGAACTGAAAAAATTAGGAAGAGAAGATATCGTTGTTGTTTGCGGTGGCGTTATCCCTCAACAAGACTATGATTATTTATACAACGCTGGCGTAGTAGGAGTTTTTGGTCCTGGAACTAAAATCTCTAAAGCTGCCATCGATATTTTATCATTATTGATAGAAGCATATCAAGTACATGGATAGTATTATCAGCTTTTTAGGCGGGTACGGTCACCTCATTTTTGTGGTGGCCGTTATCATTTCTGCACTAATTGTAAATCGCTTTTTGCGATTTGCTGTGCATCGTTACATTCAACATTCAAGTGATGAAATTAAAGTTGATGTAACAAGATATACCCTAATCAAAAACTCGATGAGTTTTATCGTTTTTGCTACTGCAGCAGGACTCATCATCTACTCCATTCCTACACTTAGAAACCTCAGCATTACCCTATTTGCAAGTGCAGGTATTTTCGCGGCTGTTTTGGGTTTGGCTTCTCAGCAAGCTTTCTCCAATATCATCAGCGGAATTTTTATTGTGATTTTTAAGCCATTTCGTGTTGGAGATATCATTGAAGTTGGTAATGCTCAGAAAGGTGTTGTTGAAGACATCACGTTAAGACACGTAATGATTCGAAATTTTGAAAACAGAAGAATCATTATCCCAAATAGCATTATCAGTTCTGAGACTATTATCAATAGTAGCATCAAGGAAGAATTAACGTGTGAATTCTGTGAATTTGGCATCAGTTACGACTCTGATATTGACAAAGCCATCGACATCATTCGCAATGAATGCGAAAATCATCCTAACTTAGTAGATGCTCGAACTGAAGAAGACAAATTGAACAATGTTCCAAGGGTAGTGGTTCGAGTAATACGATGGGATGAATCGTCTGTTGCTTTAAGAGCTTATACTTGGGCTAAAGATCCAGGATCAGCAAAAGCATTGCATTACGATTTGAATTACAGCGTTAAAAAACGATTTGATGCTGAAGGAATTGAAATTCCGTATCCTCACCGTACAGTAGTGATGAAACAGAAATAGATCCAAATTGGCCAGAAGACATAAAAAAACCAGTTATCATAAAAAGCTAGGACAAGCTCCCGGTTCACTGACATATACTGGTCCTGAAAGAGTTTGGAAACCAAGCATTGAACTGATTCAGTTTAATAGCTCATCATACACAGATACTATGTATGATAAGTCTGTAGATATGTTTCCGCACCTCAAAGAAGACCATGTAAACTGGATAAACATATTTGGTGTTCACAATACCAAGCTCATAGAAAACTTAGGGAAACAATTTAACCTCCACCCTCTTATTATGGAGGATATCTTGAGTACAGAACAGCGTCCGAAAATTGAAGAATTTGAAGACTATCTGTTTTTCACTCTACAGATGTTGACCTTTGATGATGAATCTGAATCAATAAATACAGAGCAAATCAGCTTTATTTTAGGATCAAATTATGTGATTTCTCTACAAGAAGAAGTTGGAGATGTGTTTGATCCGATTAGAAATCGAGTAAAGAATAATATTGGTAGAGTTCGAACGAGTAAATCAGATTATCTGGCTTACATTTTACTAGATGCTGTAGTTGATCACTATTACATCATTGATGATAAGATTTCTCAAATCATCGAACGCATGGAGTTACAGATTATCGAAAGAGAGGGAGACAATCAAATTGTGACTAAGGTGGTAAACTTGAAGAAAGATGCTTTACTCTTAAGAAGATCCATTGTTCCATTGCGCGAATCTATTGGAAACCTGAAAAAAGGCACATCTCGCTTAATTGAGCCTGAAACACTCAAGTTTTTGAACGATTTGTATGATCATATCTCCATTCAAGGTGACTCAGCAGATCAAATGCGTGAAGGTTTAAACAACTTAATAGAGCTTAATCATTCGTTTCAAGGTGCTCGCCTAAACGAAGTAATGAAAACCTTAACCATTATTTCCACTATATTTATTCCGTTAGGCTTCTTAGCTGGTTTATACGGAATGAACTTCAATTATATGCCAGAGTTGCATTATAAGTATGGATACTACATCTTGCTTGGTGTAATGGCTTGCATTGTTATAGCCATGTTCATCCATTTTAAACATAAGAACTGGTTTTAGAATTTAATTTGGTTATTTCTACTTATACAATATTAAATTCCTAGCCAGTTAAAAACCATTCAAGCCTTTTAGCTGTTTCAGAATAATATTTGGTTTTGATGACACTTTCAAAATTTAGAAACTAGAGCACATATTCTAATTTCAGTTTCACTGAGCTTTCTTTGAGTAAAGTCAACTCAAAGCACTCATTAATGAAATTCATCTTAACCCTTGTCCTATCCATCGCTGCATTTTCAACTTCAGTATCAGCTCAGAATTCAAATACTCTAAAGGTCAATGGACAGGCATTCTACAAGGATTCCGAGTTAAAAGATGTAATTATTGAAATTTACAAAGACGGTGAAAAGTACAGCGAGTCTACAACTTCAACCGATGGTGAGTTTGAATTTTATTTAGTGGGCGAAGGGAATTATGTATTCAAAGCCATGCGCGAAGGGTACTTTGAAAGGTTTGTGGTTATCAGCACTTACACGGGCGATGAGAAAGGATTTAAAAGTAAAAAATACCACTTTGATCTCTCTATGTACAAAGACAAGGATGAAGCAATTCCTTCAGAAGTTCAAGAAATTCCGATGATTCAATACAGAGCTAACAAAAAAGACTTTGCTTTTGTAGAGATTATCTAACGCATCTCTCTGGGATCAGGATAAAAGTGTTAACCTTCACTATCTCCATTTTACCATCAACGCTTTCATATTCGTAGAGATTTGCTAACGAAGAATCGGAAGCAATGATGTCAATTTGTGGGCAAGAGATACAACTAATTTCTAGTTCTGTTTCCCAACTGTAGTATCGGTCTTGTTTTTCAACCACTCCAATTCTAGTAGGCTCATCAATGCAAGTCTTAATTTTTATACTACCACAAACCCCAGTTCTATAATCTAGAACTCCTGCTTTATCTGCCTCGCAGGAATTCGTGTACGTTTCTCCATCACATCCACAAACAGGTTCATAAACGTATGGACAAGGCACAGAATCATGATCACCTATTTCAGTAGTATAACAATTCTCACTAATAGTACACGGTCCCACTGTGTATGAAGTTACTCCGTATTCATACAACGCTTCACAAGCATTTTTATACGTTATACCATCACAACCACACACAGGATTAGTTTGATTAATGCAATCAATATCTAAGCTTGTTAATTCAGCTGTTTTACATGAAACCTCAGATGAAGGTAATTCATCTTTTTCGGTATCTCTAGAGCATGAGATTAAACTCAACACGAGCACACTAAAAAGCGCCATTATAAGACTTATCGTAAATCTTACAGCTTTTTGATTTTCTACCTTCTTTTTATCCATCAACAATTTTAGCTTGTGTGTATGTGATAGATACCAAGTTTTTAGAAAAAGTTGCATACAGAATATTAAAAGTAATAATGTAAGCCTAATCCTAATCGTATACTTTGATAATTAGACTGAACCATAGTGTTCGATTCAAATGGTATAGCCCATCTGTAATCTATACCAGAACCTATAAACCAATTTGAGTTTAATTTATATTCAACTAAAAGTCCTCCCAAAGCACTAACCTCAGTTGGAATAAAATAGCTTTGAGTTTTACGTTCTCGTTGTAAATCAGAAAAACGACTGGATACACTTGCAGAAGAATAATTACTACTGATTGTAGTGCTTAAACCCGTTTGAAGTGCAATACTCCATTTAGATTGACCAATCATAGTTCTGTATTTAATAAGAATAGGAATCTCAAATCCTCTGTAAATAAATCGAGTGGAGATAGTATCTAATGTCGTATTTGATTCAACAACTTCTTCTGATATCGACACGAAATCGGAGGAACCTCCCTCTCTGTTTGGAACTGGATGTATACGTGTATTCACGTAAATATCCTGCCTTTCAACTTGAATTAACGCTATCTGGCTACCAGAAATGTAATTGTAATTTATACCAGACTCAACAGCCCAGTGATCATTAATAAACTTACCCACATGACCTGTAAAACCAAAATTATTCTGAATGATCTGAGTAAACTCACTTTGTGAATTTATGATGAAATCTACATTCTCATCTTCTGAAACATACAAAGAGGTTATTGAACCGGGCACAAACTCTAAGGTGCTTAAACCTGCATTTGCACGTGCAATTACATAAAGGCTTTTATTAATCGTTTTACCCTCAATCCAATAACCATTCTGTGGCTCAAACGAAATAGGGTTTGCTTCTAACTGACCAAGACTTAGCTCTGGATGAATCATAGCCATACTCAAACCAGCAACATGATCTGGAGTATTATGCTTATCAGTCTCAATTGAAGTGGTTATTTCTGATTTTTGGGAACCAACATTATTAGTAGAGATGGTATTTTTAGAATTCGGTTTTACAGGTTTAATAGAAGCTACTAAACTCGAATTATTGGGTTGATTTAATTCAATAGGTGAATCCTCAGATGCTAAATATTGATTGGAGGATTCATTTTTTAGTTGAACCTCTTTTAATCTTTGATTTACTTCAGGTAGACCAACCTCAGCTAGAGGTGCATCTTTAGCCGGCAATAAATTCATCTCAACGGCTAATGCTTCATAATCAACAGGGGGATTATATTGAATTTGCTCTATAGAATCATAAGATTGATATAAATTCAAACCAAAGGTTAAAGCCAACATAGCTGCAATACCTATGCGCACTCCCCAGATGTAATTCAACACCTTATAACCTCTTGAGTTGTCCAATTCATTTCTGATTCGGCTCCAAGTAGTTGAAGGTGCATCAACCTGATAGTTTCTGGCTGCTTCCTGAAAAATATGTTCGAATTCTCTATCCAACAATTAATCCCTCTTTATCCCAATCTAAACCATATAGATCTATTACCTGATGCTTTAAGTAGTTTTTGGCTCGTGCGAGTTGAGACTTGCTAGTTCCTTCAGAAATTTTCAGTTTATCGGCTATTTCTTTATGAGAATACCCTTCGATAACGTATAAATTAAAAACCAATCTATATCCAGTGGGTAATTCTTCTACCAATGCAATCAACTCTTTGTAAGTAAGCTGATGGAGAGCGGTCAAAGGTGCACTAATTTCAGGTAAATTGGGTAAGTTTATTTCATTTTCTGAACGTTTATTTTTTTCAATCTGACGAAGTGCTGTATTCACAAAAATGGTACGCATCCAACCTTCAAAAGAACCTGTATTGTTGAAAGTAGAAATCTTACGAAAAACCTTCACAAACCCATCTTGAAGTACATCTTCGGCATCTTCTCTATTCTTCATGTATCGGAGACAAACACCAAACATTTTAGATGAATAAGTATCATACAATTGTTTTTGAGCTGATGCTTGTCCATCAGCACAACGATTGATTAACCGCTCCAATTGTTTGTGAAATAATACCCTCACTTAAATTCAAATTGAATATACGAAATTAGAAAACCAACACGCGAACTTGTTAAGTCCGTATTAACAATATTCTAAATTCTCTGCATTCAGCAAATTAGCCATGAATATAGTTAAAATTCAATTAATTGTATTGAATCTCACATGATTAATCTTTATTTTAGTGGTCGATTCCTACCCGAGTTTTCAATTCTATTTTATTAATACAGTCTTTAGTTATGTTCAAAGAAGTAGACATCATTGAAGAATTGGCGCGTGAGCGCGAAAAATTCAAATCTGGGGAGGATTCTCTTTTATCTCAAGCAGAAAAAATCATTTTAAATTCTGCTGATTCTGAAAAAGATATTTTCAATAGACTTTCAGGTAAATCACAACAATCTGAATCTGATTTTACACTTGAAAAACTCAGTAGGTTAGATGGAGAATTGATTTTTGATAAGCGAATAATAGAAAACATCTGCACCAAGTATAGGTTGCGATTTTTAGATTCTAAATTATTTGCCGGTGATATTCCTTACGAAGCTCAGTTGAAGATTAAGAAAATTGAGAATCAAATCGATCATCGATTTTCTAGCTTTAAAATACTTGCACCAGAATCTAGATTCAAACTAAAAGATTCTACCGAAGATCCTATTTTGTTTGTAGCACTCGGAAATGGAGAGTATTACATGATTCACAAATGGGGAGATGATATGGGATGGTATAGAAATGTCATCAATTTTCCGTTGAGAAATATTACCACATTAGCTATCACTAGTGTAAGTATCGCACTTGTTATTTCTTTGTTTATTCCGCAATCTTTCTTTCCCAACTCAACTTTATCCTCAACATTTGCGCTGGGCTTAGCAAAGCTCTACACCTCGTTTATTTTGAGCGGGCTTATTTTTGTAACCGTTCTAATTGTAGGTATATTGCGATCTAAAGAATTTAGTCAGGATGTTTGGAACAGTAAGTACTTTAACTAATAATATGAAGCATTTAATGCTTGTAGGTGGGTTGGTTATTCCGACCCTTTTTTCATGTTCAAATTCAGGTAATAGCGGTCCATGTGATTGGTATCCAGAAGAGTTTGTAAGAATGGAAATTGCAAAAGTTGAAGTTATACAAAACGATCCCGTTAAGTACGAAATTTGGTTAGAATTCGATCGAAGTGGCTTAGGTAAAGAATTGCAACCCCTTTCAAAGTGGAAAGATGTTGATATTACTCCTGAGTTTTTAGATCGAAACGATATTCACCCTGGTATCATTTATTTAGGTTACGTAAACGAATTGAAAGAAGGTGATTGTGAACCTTTTTATGTAAGTTTCAATTCAAAATTCGTACAACCTGAATGAAACGTTTTGCCAGAGGATTCATAAGAAATTTCACTGTTATTCTTCTTGGCTATGTAGCTTATCTGAAGTTTCAAAGCGAAAATTACATCATAGCTGTAGTCCTTTTTCTGGCAGCCATAGTTGTTGCTTACATCAATTATAGATTGGCTCAACGCGAAAAGAAACTGCCAGAACATCCGCAAGATCCACCCGAAGAATAATCATTTCCTCTACTTTTACACCATGTCATTTGAAAGTTCTAGAATAGCGCAACTCAAGCGTATGCAAAACAGAAAGCAATATTCTGTTAAAGAATACATAGAGGGCATTCGCCAAGGAAACACCCAATTATTGAGCAAGGCAATTACGTTGGTTGAAAGCAGTAAACCAGAACATCATGCATTAGCTCAAAAAATTGTTGAAGGGTGCATGCCTTATTCTGGAAACAGTATTCGAATTGGAATTACAGGTGTTCCTGGAGTTGGTAAGAGCACTTTTATTGAAGCTTTTGGAACCCATGCTATCAAGCAAAATCACAAATTGGCTGTACTTGCTATAGATCCTAGTAGTCAGGTAACTAAAGGAAGTATTTTGGGTGACAAGACTCGGATGCTAGAGCTTTCTGCAAATAAAAACGCATTCATACGTCCCTCCCCTTCAACTGGCGCATTAGGTGGAGTTGCCAATGCAACTAGAGAAAGCATTATTTTATGTGAAGCTGCAGGATTTGATGTGATTTTTGTTGAAACCGTTGGTGTTGGTCAATCAGAAACGATGGTTCATTCAATGGTAGATTTCTTTTTGCTTTTGATGTTGGCCGGTGCTGGTGATGAATTACAAGGCATTAAAAGAGGTATTATGGAAATGGCTGATACAATTGCTATCAATAAAGCCGATGGAGATAATATCAAAAAAGCCAAGTTAGCTCGAAGAGAATACGCAAATGCTATTCACCTGTTTCCACCAACAAAAAGCGGTTGGATTCCTAAAGTGGAGACTTGTTCTGCTATTGAACATTCTGGAATGGACAAGATTTGGGAAACCATTGACGCTTATAAAAGACACACAACGGCAAACGGTTATTTCAATAAAAAACGAGCCAAACAGGCATCTGAGTGGATGCATGCTACTTTGTTGGAATTCTTAAAATCGAGTTTTTATAACAATACTGATGTTCAATCGCTGTTAAAGGAAATTGAAACGCAAGTAACAGCTGGACAAATCAATCCGTTTCAGGCAGCCAGTCAGCTGTTTGACAGCTATAAAAAAGATTAACCGAATTTAGCTCTGAACTCTTTCTTAACTCCGTTTAGCGCAATTTCAGTTGGAAGTGCTTCTAGCTTAGAAGCCATTGCTAAAATCTCTTGACTCAAATCTAGGGCTGAAGAATCTTGCCCCGATTTTGTAGCAGCTAAATTGATTAAACGTACCGTTTCTTCTTTTGATCTTTTCACTAAACTCCAAGCCTCGGCAGAAACATAAAGTTGTTGAGCTAGATTATGATCAAATTCTTGACGAATAGATTTCAATAACATGCTTTGAAATTGAATCGCACTCATGCCTTGCTTTTGAGAACGCATTACTAAATGCTCTGGATGCAGTCTTTCTAGCAATAGAATTACCCTTTCGTACGCTTGCATTTGCTGTGGCGAAATAGCTTTCATAGATTCTTTGCGCAATTCCAATCGCTTTAAATCCATTTGATTATCAAAAAACTGTTTCATTAAGAAATACACCGTACCCAGAACAACTAATCCTGGTAAAAGAATAATTAAGACGTCTTTAATCCACTCCATTTGTTACAATTCTATTGCGATGTCAAATTTAATTTTAATAAAATACGTGATTACAAAAGTTGACACTTTTACTGATTTGATTCAACATATAATCACTAGGAATTATCTCCTATAAATTTAATTGAGACTGTAAATCAATTAGAATTTGAAGGTCTGAAGAGCAAGTAACTATCTGGAAATTGATTCAATACTTCATATTCGGCACCTGTATTCAGTTGATCTTTTGGAATATAAATAAGTACGTTTTCATCATCCCACGCGCCATCAACTCCATCAATATTGATTTGTTTTTCCAAATCAAAACGCTTGTTGTAATAATGGTAGGTTGAGAAAAAATAAGGGTATATTCTCAAATTGGTTTTTCCTGTTTCAGGATCTATTCCCTCTTCTATTTCACCTTTTTGAATCTCAGTAAAAACATATTTACTAGCCGACTCAAACTTCCAATCGAAATAAGAATCAAAATTGAATGTTGCCCATACATGATTTATTAAAAGCAAGGCGATTAAAATCGGTAACACTTGAACCAAATATCTGATCATCTTTACGTTTGACAATATTTCGAAAACCCCAAAAAGAGAAATGATGAACAACGGATAATAGAATAATCCCACCCGTTGAATTAGATACAAACCACCTAGAAATTCTGTATGAATTAGATTCAATCCAATTACCAAAAACAAAAAAAGCAAGGCTAAAGAAGCGGTACTTAACAACCATGTTTTCCCTTTTGAAATAAACCCAATAACTACAATTGCTATTGCACAAATAACAAAGCCAACAAGAAAGCTTTCAATCACCTGATTGACAGAATCTAAAAACTGATAATCATTATCAAACCTTCCATAGAGCGAGTGTCTAACTAATGACCCAACAGTATCCTCAACAAAACCATTAGTTGTACCAAAATAGAATTTACCTCCATTTTGTAACTGATAAATTGGATAGGCAATAAGAATAAAAAGAGCTAAACTGACGATTGCTGGTATTTGCAAAGACTTAAACCATTCAGCAGTTGAATGGAAAACTTCTCCGTTTTTCACATACAGGATAATCAGAAATAAAATGCCAAATGCTCCAAAAAAGTATAGCGATGAAAATATGCTTAACACCGAGAGTGCTGCACCAACAAATGCTGCTATTAACGATAAATTACTGTTAGTTTTTCTCCATCTTAACAATTGCCACAATCCAAAAATCATGAATGAAATCTGCATTGCATAGCCTCTACTTAATGCATAAAAATCAAGCAGATATGGATTGCATAGCATCAAGGTAAGAAAGGCATACCTAAGTAGTGTTTTGGTGGTAATTTCCTTTACAATTCCATATGCTGAGAATGAATAAAACCCAAAAGCTAGTAATGCAGGAGTTCGTAGAATAAGTTCAGAACTTCCGAAAACCTTGTATAGAATTAATGACAATAGCGAATGAAGCAAATGATTATTTGCCTCTGACTCACCAAAGCTGATGATTTTCATGAACCCTTCACTAACGTAGGCAATGAATGAAAAACTCTCATCTACAGTAAATGAAGCATTGTAGGCTTTGTAGAAAAGGCCTAAAAAACTAACGCTTGACAGCACAAAAGCGTAATACTTCCAGAATGTGTTGAATAGCGATTTTATGTCCTTCATGATTTGATCCGAAAGTAATAAATCAACCCGATTACAGATTGGAAAATCACACATTGCTCCTTACATTTGAAGGAAACCAACAAAAGAAACAACCATGAAATTTGCTACAGCCGATCTGTGTGATGATTTTGCCAATGAAGTAACCTGCCTAACTCCCCTTTTTCAGCATTACGGACAAAAAGCATGTTTTGCAGGAGAAATAGTAACACTCAAATTGCATGAAGACAACACGTTGGTTCGTGAGGTTTTGGGCGAAAATGGCAAGGGCAAAGTATTGGTTGTTGATGGTGGTGGCTCATTGCGCTGCGCATTGGTTGGAGATAATTTAGCCAAACTAGCTATTGACAATGGCTGGGAAGGAATAGTTGTTTACGGCTGCATCCGCGATTCTAAAGAAATTAACACCATGCCAGTTGGAATAAAAGCCCTGAATACGTGTCCTGTTAAAAGCATTAAACGTGGTGTTGGATTAAAAAATGAAACCGTTCATTTTGCGGGAACTATTCTAAAACCTGGGAACTATATCTATGCCGATTCTGATGGCATTTTAATGAGCGAATCGAATTTATTTGAGATGTGATTATTTCTTGAGAACTTCAGCAACCTGCTCTGCTTGAAACTCTCGAGAGAAAGTGATCAGTGCATTTTTGTTAACCTCAAAAGCTTGTTGTTGGTTGTAATCGGCTAAAGCTTGTTCTAGGAATTGATAAATCCCCGATTCGTTATTTCGTTCAAAAGCAGCTCCTGATTCACATTTTGAAATTGCTTTTCCGGCATCACCAGTGCCAATACACAAAATCCTGCGTTGGGCTGCTAAGTATTCAAATGTCTTTCCAGGAATCGTTCCCTCCTCACCTTGTGTAATCAACAGCAACACATTGGTATTAACCATATAATTGATGGCTTCATCATGCGAAACTGGCGGAACAAACTCAGCTCGATCTCCAATTTTAGATTCAATTTCTGCTGTGATTTTTGGAGATACAATACCAACCATTCGAAGCTTGATATCACTTTCAGGATGATTTTGAATCAACTTGGCGTAAGCATCAATAAACACTTCAGGATGATAATGATCTGACATCGTTCCAATGTATGAAACCGTAAATCCGCTATCAAAAGTTTCGGGTTTATTCTGGCCTTCAAAATCAGCTGGATCAAACCCATTGGTGATTACCGTGCATTTCTCTTCAGTAATGCGATTACTTTTAGAAATCATCGACTCTTTAAATCGCTGACCAGCAGCAATCATATGATCACAATTTTCAACTACTTGTTTTTCGTAACGCTTGTCAACTGCATGTGAAATCTTGGTATGGCCCAACAAAGGATAGTAGTAAATATCAGTCCAAGGATCTCTAAAATCACTGATCCAACGAATTTGAGAACCGTATCTTTTCTTCAGTTTGAGCCCAACTAATTGCGATGAATGTGGCGGT
>CAJWSQ010000040.1 GCA_913045895.1 uncultured Flavobacteriales bacterium
TGCTGAAGGTGATGAGTTAAAAATGATGATGATGGGTATGAAGCGTTTCACAAAAGTGGAGCCATTCAATGTGAAAGATTCGAGAAGAAAAGTTGCGCAAGCAATTATCGATGAAAACAAATACATCTTTTAAGTCCGTTTAGTTATTTGCCTGACTAAACATGTTGAAAGTCTCTGCAATGCCCCGCAGAGACTTTCTTTTTTTACCTAATTCACAACTGCTTTGGAGGTAACCTCATTCAACGCATCGCGAAAAGCAGCATGAAATATCTTTTTCTTTTCCAATGGCGGAACGTGTCCACTCTTCGGAATCTTTACGAAAACAGCTTTCTTATAATCTTCTCTAAACAACCTCTGCCCTGTTTCAATCGGAATTAAATGATCTGATTCTCCCCAATAGATATAAGTGGGGCCAGAATAGTTGATTTGCATTTTAGCTATTTCAGTATCGTGGTCTAACAAATACTTGATCACTTCGCGTTTCTCCCAACGCATTTCATCGTAAAACTGAATTAATATATCACGACTAATTCCTTTTGGTAACTTCGATTGCTTGTGCGTACTCACTTCCATCAATGCGCGAACCGCTTCAGCATCTGCTGGAACAATCATATCCAAAATGCCATCGTAACCGTAAGCTTTACCCAATGAATCAGCATACTGAGCTGTGTAATATTTATTAAGTGCATCAATTAAGTGCAGCGAAAGCACTTGATCGGGTCTGGCTTCAGCCATCATGCTTGCAATTAAACCACCGTAACTCAATCCAGTCAAGTGATATTTCTTTACTCCTAAATTATCCAGCAATTTAAACATCTGATCGCGTTCAAAATCAGGAGAAAATTCACCACAATGTGATGAACTCTTACCGAAGTAAATCATCTCAGGAATGATTAAAGTGAATTCATCTCCAAACTCTTTCAATACATACTTCCATTGCAAAGCTGGTAACGGCCCGAAGCCATGTAGTAACACTAAAGTATCTCTACCCTGCCCCGCAACGTAGGCATGAATAAACCCATCTTCGGTATTCAACATGACCTCTTTAGAGGCATTTTTATTGTAAAATTTAGCTGTCGATTTCTTGAGATATCCACCAGTACTACATGAACTTAGTAAAAATGAAATAGCAATAAGAAAAGAGAAAAAGTGTTTTGTCATGACAAATAAGTATGTTTCACAAAGTAACGTCTTAGCTTTGTTTCTGTTTGAAGTTAAACCGTATTTTTAAAGTGACTTTCTTTGCCACAAATCAATCTAATGATTAAGTATTCCATTCTAGGGTTTATTTCACTGTTTGTGTTGCTAATTAGTAACCCATTAATCGCGCAGTCAGACTCACTTAAAAAATCAGCATATAGAGCTCGATACTTTGAGCTTAAAGGATCTGTAAGTCAATTGAATGTTCGTGATCATTTGGTTTCGCCATTAACACAAAGTGGGTTGCAAATAGGCGGATTCATAGGATATAAGACCATGGATTTCAAGCGAATTATTGAGGTCGAAGCGGGCGGATTTACAGGAAACCTCACCAATGATTTGAATCTAAACAACACGGTTCACACCAGTATCCAAGCTCTTGGAAACTTCACTTATCTACATCGAATTTTAAAAACCAAAAGTGAAAAATGGCGCCTATTTATTGGTGGAGAGGTTTCGATGTGGTACGCTCAACGAACCAACAGTAACCTATTTAATGCTTCATTGGTTTATGACTATCACACCGATTTATTGCTCAGCGGATATATTGAAAGAGGATTCGAAATTAAACCGTTGAAATACAAGTTATTCAAAAAGCAACATAGCGTTATTGGTGGTGAGTATTTATTTCAATTTAAGGCAGCAACCTCAGTAGCCAGTAACAGTATTCGAACGCCTTATACAATCATCAGCTATCCAGATAGAAATTTAACGGAGAATGAAAATGGTTTTAATGGTTTCAACACACGAGCTTTAGTGATTACAGAAACAGCTTTATGGCATTATCTACCTAATGGAAACGCCCTCAAATTAGGCTACGATTGGTATTTAAGTTGGCTAAACAGAGATGCCGGAAAATTAGAAGTTGCACAACACATTTTCAGTTTCTCATTTATTTTTAGAATAAACTCAAAGCAAGATGAAGGTCGTTAGAAATACAGTTTGGATTGTGATGCTTCTTTTGACAACAACGTCTTGCGAGAAGCTGATTTTTGAAGATGATTTATCTGCTGATGAACGAACTACATTCGATTATCTATGGAATTCGTGTCGTGACAAATACAGCTATTTTAGATATAAAGGTATCAGTTGGGATTCTGTTTACGCTGAGCTTTCACCCCAAGTTGAGAATGGAATTGGTAACGATTCACTATTTAAAGTTCTTGCTAAAATGCTGAATAGTTTAGAAGACGGCCATGTGAATTTGGTATCAGATTTCAATGTTTCTTCTTATCCTTTTCGGTTTGATGCCAATGAAAATTACAACGATAGAATTGTAGAAGAATACTACCTAACGGCCGATGCCTATCAAACTGGGCCATTTAGACATAACAGCATCAGAAATGGTAGAGTTGCTTACATCAGATACGCTACTTTTTCTGGAACTTTAAACGATGAAATTGAATTTATAAAAGCTCATTACCCCAATGTGGATGGATTTATCATTGATGTTAGAAGCAACGGTGGTGGATTAATGAGCAATGTAACCAAGTTGGTAAACGCTTTCGGAAGCGAAGAACACGTTGTTTATTACACCCGAAACAAAATTGGTGCTGGTGAGAATGATTTTTCTGAGTTAGGCGGAGTACAAATGGGAAGCTCAAATGGATTCAACAAAAAGGTAGCTGTGTTAACAAACAGAACTTCTTACAGCGCCTCATCTTTTTTCACCCTGGCGATGAAGACTTTTGACAATGTTCAAGTATTTGGAGACACCACTGGTGGTGGTTTAGGTATACCAAATGGTGGCCAATTACCCAATGGTTGGACTTATCGTTTTTCGGTAACTCAAACTTTTGATATAGATGGTTATATCTGGGAAAACGGAGTTCCTACAGATGTACAATTAACACTTGATCCAGCAGCAGAAAACAACAATACAGATAATATTATTGACGCTGCTGCCGATTGGATTACACTGTAAATTACTTCTTAGACTTAAGCTCCTTCAACTCTGTTTCTTTGGCTAGAATTTGGCCGTGCAACTCTTCAACTTCAGCTTTTATCTGATCAGCTTTTTGTTGCTCCATACCTAATTCTGACTCGTAATTTCTAATGTCAGTTTCAAGTTTAAACACCTCTTTGTGTTTTTTCTCTTTATCGCTAACAATAGACTTGTGCTCTTTTTCAAAATCCTTCACTTTTCCTTTAGCTAGTTTTTGAGCATCTCCTTTTTCAGATTCAATCAACATTTTTTGTTGATTCACCTCAGCCATTTTGCGCTCAGCAGCACCTTCTAAACCCTGAATTTCAGTATTGATTGTTGTGATTTCAGATTTGGTTTTAGAAATATCACCTCTAATTTTATCCTGTTCTTTGTATTGTTTGTCTAAGTCAGACTGCGTGTCCTTTTTCTGTTTTTCAAGCTCCTTAATTTCGTCTTCCAAAACTTCAATGTAAACGTCTTTGGCGTAGGTTTTCAAGAAGGTTTTTACTTTTTGATCTGCCAAAGGACGTTCAGGAGTAATCACGCCATCTTTGTTTTCAAACGTCACTCTCAATTCGGCTTTCTCGCCCAAATGATGAACCCTCCAGTTTACTTTAAGTGTATCATCATCTTTCTTCTCAAGAACAACACCATGCAAACTCCCCAGGCCTTCTGTTTCAACAGTTTTCTCTTTTGAATAACTTTCAATCTCCTTTTCCCAAGTTTTAGATAACTGTTCTTTGGTTGAGCGATCAACTAAAACAACGTACTGGTTTTTATCTTCGAGTATCACTCTGCTTTGTTCTTCAAACTTGACAGAAAATTGATTTTGAGCGATTGTTGAACTTGTTAAAGCGACAAAAAACAGAATAAAAAGATTGAATTTCATAGAATGATATGTTTTATAAATCGCAAGATACAATTCAGATAAACACTTATTTTGGTGAACCTAATTAAATTCAATCTGGCTTAAATTCGTAAGCTTGTAAAAAGCAATAATTTTAATGAACCCATATTTATCAGTAGTTATTTCTGTTTTTAACGAAGCCGATGGTTTAGAAAGCCTCTGGAGCGATCTTTCAGAAGTAATTTCTAAATCTGAATATGCTACTGAAATCATTTGGGTGAATGATGGCAGCACAGATTCATCACAATCGGCAATCTCTAAAATCGTTCAATCTAATTTACTCGATCATCTCTCTTTCAGAGAAATTCAACTGAGTAAGAATTTTGGTCACGAAGCAGCTATGACAGCTGGAATTGACCATGCCAATGGTGAGTATGTAATTTGCATGGATGCCGATTTACAGCATCCGCCAGCAGAAATTCCTCGAATGATCGCCAAAGCTCAAGAAGGCTTTGACATTATCAATATGATTCGAGATTCGAAGCGTGAAAAAGGAGCTACAACTAACTTATTTTCAAAGACTTTCTACGCTATCATGAATCGTTTTAGCGATTATCAGTTCGAAGAAAACGCTTCAGACTTCTTTTTAATTTCAAAACGAGTTGTTGATGTTTTAAAGTCAAGCTACAGAGAACGAAACCGCTTTGTGCGAGGCTATATTCAAGTGATGGGTTTTGACAAAACATCTATTAAATATCAAGCTGCAACGCGTACAACTGGCGTTTCCAAATACAACAAACGCAAACTGTTTAAATTAGCAGTAGCAGCAATTTCATCGTTCAGTAAAAAGCCATTGTTCTTTGCTTTAGGAACCTCTTTTGCATTTGCCATTCTATCTATATTACTGGCAATTTATAGTATTTGGATGTTCTTTTTTGGTGATGCGCCACCATCTGGTTACACCACTTTAATTGTATTTATGAGTGTGTGTTTTACCATTGTGTATGTACTTTTGGCTATCATTAGTATCTACTTAGGTTTTAACTTTGAAGAAGTAAAAGACCGTCCCATTTATCTAGTTAAAGAAAGTAAGTCTACCAACACAAAATCCTGATTACGATGTTTAAACACGCTTTACAATACGGAATACTTGCTGGCCTACTTAACGTGATTTCATTTTTTCTATCTGGTTCAAGCATGAACGAAGATGGCAATATGCACATCAGTGAAATGATAGGTTATACAGTAATGGTATTGTCTTTTGTGATCATGGGAATTGGTGTGTGGAAATACAAAACAAATTTCTTGGGTGGTCAAATGTCATTCATGGATGGATTAAAAGTTTCGTTACTCATAACTGGTATCATTTCTGTGGTTTACACGGCTGGTTGGATGTTTTATTATTACAATTTCAATCCAGATTTTGTAGACAATTATATAGCTGAGCTACTCAGTCGCTACCAAGAGCAAGGACTTTCAGAGCAAGAATTGGCAGTGAAAGAAGAAGAGCTTGAACAATTTGCAGTGCAGTACAAAAAACCTTGGGTGATGATAGCCATGACATTCTTCGAGATTTTACCTGTTGGATTTCTACTATCACTGGCAACTGCATTTGTTTTAAAATCAAAAAGGTTACAAGCCTAAACCTAATGGCCCTCGAGTTTTCTCATTACCTCATTGAGCTTTTTCAACAGAAAGCAAACCCAAAAAGAGCAGTAAGCATGAAGGCTTACATGCGCGATCAATTTGAGTTTTTTGGAGTTGATGCTACTACTCGAAAAGAGATTGAGCGTAAAATCATCACCGATTTAGGTAAACCAGTAGATACTTGGCCAGCAGAGGTGAAATTCCTTTGGGATCAACCACAACGTGAGTTACAACAAGTTACTCAAGACATATCAAAACGCTTAAAATGGTATCGGAAACCAGATAGTATTGAGTTGTTTGAATGGATGGCCACACACAAAAGTTGGTGGGACACTGTTGATTTTATCGCTGCCAATTTAATGGGGCCTTACTTCTTGGAGTTTCCCGAAAAAATAGATTCAATTACCTCTCGCTGGAATCAATCAGATGATATGTGGTTAATTCGATGTAGCATCATCTTTCAACTGAAATACAAAGAAAAGGTAGATTTAGACCTTGTTTACAACTACATAACACCTCACTTAGCATCAAATGAGTTTTTCATTCAAAAAGCCATTGGTTGGATTTTACGAGAAATCAGCAAAACAAACCCAGATTGGGTTGCCGATTTTGTAGATCAACACGAATTGAAAACTGTATCGAATAGAGAAGCCATCAAATACCTTCCCAAGTAATCTTTTTCCGTTTGTCTTTTTTAACATCCTTTGATGGATTTCAACTCCATTGAAACCTTGATTTTGATACTTTTAACCCACTTTATCCTATCATGCTATGAAATACACGGTTACACTGTTGTTCTTGATTTTATCAAGTCTGATCTCATTCTCACAAGATTCACTCGTTCGATTTAGCGGATCTGTTATCGATCAGAAAACCAAAACCCCTCTACCCTACGCCAACATCGCTCTAAAAATCAGATCGATTGGAACAACAACTAATGAAAACGGTGAATTTGAATTTAAAATTCCTCAAGCTTATTTAAATGACACCATAGAAATCAACTACCTAGGCTATGATGTGTTTGAGCAGCCATTATCGAAGCTCAAAAAAGAATCAACCATTAAATTAAAGCCTAGTGCTTTTAACTTAAAAGAGGTCGTTATCAGGCCAAAACCTCCGACATACTACATTCAAATTGGGTTAGAAAATATTCCAGAAAACTATCCACGTCAAGCTTTTACAGGTAGAAGTTATTACCGAGAATGGATTACAGAAAATCAAAATCCAATCAGTTACAAAGAGGCCGTTTTCAAATCTTATTTCCCAGCTTATTCAGATACAAGTGTTAAGAATCAGCATCAAGTAATGCTTTACCGAGAGCCTGATAAACTCTATGAAGTAGCTTTAAACAAGGAAAAAAGAGACAAACAGGCTGCCAAAGAAAAAAGGAAAGCAGAAAAAAAGGGAGAAACCATTGACACTGCCGATGCCAAAATGATTGCCACAGCTTTGAGCGGTCCTCAAGCTGTTTTACAAACCGATATTGTACATACGCGTGAAATATTTTTAGACAGCAATTATTTTAAAAAATTCATTTACACTTTCGGTCAGCCAACCACATTTCAAGGTAGAGAGGTTATGGTGATTCATTTCGAATCTAAAAACAAAGTAGAGCATACTCGCCAACAAGGAACATTGTACTTAGATGCCAACAGCTACGCATTTATAAAATACCACTATGATGGAGTTTTGGTCATTCCTGCATACATCAAACCAGTCATTTTCTTGGCTGGTTATGGAATTGAAAATCCAACTTTTAATAGAAGCATCGAATATACTTTTAGAAATGGGAATTGGTATCCGCATTTGATTCACACCAACATTGATTTTACTCTTGAAAAGAAACATATTTTCAGTTCCAATGAAGTCTCCGATTTTAACATCCAACAAGGGCTTTTATTCAATCAATTGGATTTGGAAAACCATGATGAAATTCCAGAAGAAAAACGATATGATAATTCAAAACCCATCAAAGAACAGGTCTTCAATGATTTGAATTTGAATTGGAAGCAGATCAACACCATCCGTTAATAAGTTCACAAAACCGTATTATCACCATCAGGAATTTCTCGCTAGGTTATTTTATCATTGCGGCAAATACTGATATTATGGATGTGAAATTTTTCATTCCGGTACTTTTCTTATTTCTTACAGCTTGTCAGCCAAAAACTGCAGATAAAACAGTTGAAGTAAAAACTATTCCGTCTCAAGAATACTTAACTGCTGCAACACTTTTTACACAGCACGCGGCTGAATACGATGCATTGTGTTACCAAGCCTATCATTTAGCATCTATCCAACTAATTCAAGCCCTTGAAGCAAATCCAGAAAAACCAGCAGTGGTTTTAGACTTAGATGAAACAGTTTTAGATAACAGCCCATATACAGCTTGGCAGATTGTAAATGAAAAGCCTTATTCTCCTGAAACTTGGGCACAATGGGTACAATTGGCTGAAGCAAAACCTATTGCGGGCGTTACATCGTTCTTGCGTTTAGCTGATAGCTTAGGTGTTTCTATCTTTTACGTAAGCAATCGTAATCAAGAAGCTGATTTGGTTGCCACTCAAAAAAACATGCAAGATTTAGGTTTACCGCAGTTGGGCGATGAGCACTTTTACTTGAAAACAACTACATCAGACAAGACTGAAAGAAGAAAAGCTGTTACTGATTTAGGCTATGATATTCAACTATTTATTGGCGACAACTTAGGCGATTACGACCATATTTGGGACAAACCAACTGTAAATGCCGATCGTAAAAAACTGGTAGAAGAACGCGCTACAGAAATGGGCACAAAATACATTGCTTTACCCAATACACTTTATGGAACTTGGGAAGGAGCTGTGTATCAATACAACCGCAGTTTATCTGAAATGCAGAAAGATTCTGCTAGAAAAGCAGCCTTAACTGTGCCATCCATGCCCTTTCATTAATCGGTTTAATTTATTTTCGCTCCACGCATGATTAAAGATAATTACCTTATCAGTGGCATCCAACAAATGGGGGTTGGTGTACACAACGCAGACGAAGCCTTTCAATGGTATAGAGAACATTTCGGAATGGATGTTCCTATTTTTAAAGATTCTGGTGAAGCCACGCTAATGGCTGAGTACACTGGAGGAAAACCACACAACCGATATGCCATTTTAGCTATGAATTTAGCTGGTGGCGGTGGATTTGAAATTTGGCAGTTTACCGATCGCGAAAACCAAGGCCCAAAGCCAGAGGTTCTTTTAGGTGATTTAGGAATCAATGCTGCTAAAATCAAATGCAAGAACTTAAAAGAAACCAAGGCCTTTTTAGAAAGTAAAGGTCTAACCATATATCACGATACTCCAGGTGAAGGATTTTACGTTAAAGACCCTTATAACAACTGGTTTCAGTTGGTTGAATCTACATCTTGGTTCAACGCCAAATCAAAGAAATTGACAGGTGGAATTCACGGTGCTGTTGTTGGTGTTTCCAATTTAGAAGTTTCAATTCCTTTCTACCAAAAGGTTTTAAAATACGATATCATCAAGTGGGATAAAGAAGTTACCATTGATGGAAACAGATACCGCAAAGTACTTTTAGCGCATACAGATGTTAGAAAAGGTGCTTTTAGTGAGCTATTCTGTAAAACCGAAATTGAATTGATTCAATCTTTAGATCGAAAACCAAACAAAACATATGAAAATCGCTATTGGGGAGACCCTGGCTTTATTCATTTGTGTTTTGATGTGATTGGTATGGATTTTTTGAAAACTGTAGCTGATAAAAATCAAACTCCATTTACAGTTGATAGCGACAATAGTTTCGATATGGGTGAGGCTGCTGGTAGATTCTCTTACATTGAAGATCCTGATGGAACACTTATTGAGTTTGTTGAAACACATAAAGTTCCAATCATGAAAAAATGGGGATTATATTTCAACTTGAAAAAACGAAATCCTGAGAAACCGCTTCCACGTTTTATGGTAAAAGCATTGGGTTTGAGTAAATAACCCACACAATAGATTTATAAAGCCGTTTTTGGATATCCAGAAGCGGCTTTTTTGTTTTTGTGAAATCAGTTAGGTTTTCAAAACCTGACTGGTTTGAAATACTAGTCTTAAAACCTCCCATAACCGACCAACTTACCTTATTCTAAAATCTTTGCCACTCCTTACAAACAAACCAATCGGTTATCCGTAATTTGTAGTGCGATTACACGATTATGGATTTTGAGATAACATCAGATTTTAAACCCACAGGAGATCAACCCACAGCAATCAAACAATTGGCCGAAGGCGTTAATGCTGGAGATCATTTTCAAACATTGTTAGGGGTTACCGGTTCTGGAAAAACATTCACCATTGCTAATGTAATTAAGGAGGTTAAAAAACCAACCTTGATTTTGAGTCACAACAAAACGTTGGCAGCTCAGCTTTACGGTGAGTTCAAACAGTTTTTCCCGAATAATGCCGTGGAGTATTTCGTATCGTACTACGATTACTACCAGCCAGAGGCCTACCTCCCAGTTACAGATACATATATCGAGAAAGATTTATCTATCAATGATGAAATCGAAAAATTGCGTTTATCAGCTACCTCTTCTCTCCTTTCGGGCAGACGAGATGTAATCGTTGTGGCTTCGGTTTCGTGTATTTATGGTATTGGTAACCCAGCTGAATTCAACCAAAGTGTAATCGATTTGAAAGAAGGTGAAAACATGTCGAGAAACTATTTTCTCAACAGATTA
Organism: uncultured Flavobacteriales bacterium; assembly: GCA_913045895.1. Taxonomy (GTDB): domain Bacteria; phylum Bacteroidota; class Bacteroidia; order Flavobacteriales_G; family Salibacteraceae; genus UBA6049. Next base: position 10,342 of record CAJWSQ010000040.1, read on the forward strand.
GTCGATTCCCTTTACTCAAGAACTACTGGTGATTTTAATCGTGGAAACTTCCGCGTTAAGGGAGATACAGTTGATGTTTATCTAGCCTATGCTGATCATGCTTTTCGAGTGATTTTCTGGGGTGATGAAATTGAATCTATCGAAGCCATTGATCCAATTAGTGGACATGCAATAGACCGATTTGATGCCGTTCGAATTTATCCTGCAAACATCTTCGTAACCAGTAAAGATTCTACCATAAAAGCTACTTATGAGATTGGTGAAGACCTGGTTAAACAGGTTGAATATTTCCAAGAAATTGGAAAACCATTAGAAGCCAAACGTCTAAACGAACGCGTGAATTACGATTTAGAAATGATGCGTGAGCTTGGCTATTGTAGTGGAATTGAGAACTACTCTAGATATTTCGATCGCAGAAATCCAGGTGACAGACCATTCTGCTTACTCGATTATTTTCCAGATGATTTCTTGATGGTTATTGATGAGAGTCATGTAACAATGCCTCAGATTAAAGCCATGTATGGCGGTGACCGTGCCCGAAAAGTAAATTTAGTTGAATACGGTTTCCGATTGCCAAGTGCACTGGACAATCGTCCGTTGAAGTTTGATGAATTTGAGAGTATTCAAGGGCAAACCATCTTTGTTTCGGCAACCCCTGCTCCATACGAACTGGAGAAATCTGAAGGTGTTATTGCCGAGCAAGTTATTCGTCCTACAGGATTATTAGATCCAATTATTGATGTTCGTCCGGTTGGCAATCAAGTAGATGATTTGTTAGAAGAAGTGCAACAACGCATCGAAAAAGAAGAGCGTGTTTTGGTTACAACACTCACCAAGCGTATGAGTGAAGAATTAGCCAAATACTTCACTAAAATGGGCATCAAATGTCGTTACATCCACTCTGATATCGACACCATAGAGCGTGTAGAAATCTTGCGTGATTTGCGTTTTGGTTTATTTGATGTGTTAATTGGTATCAACTTACTTCGTGAGGGGTTAGATTTACCTGAAGTATCATTGGTTGCCATTTTAGATGCAGATAAAGAAGGTTTTTTACGTTCAGAAACCTCCATGACACAAACTGCTGGTCGTGCTGCGCGTAACGTAAATGGTAAGGTGATTATGTATGCCGATAAAATCACCAAATCAATGCATAGAACCATTGATGAAACGAACAGAAGACGCGAAAAACAGTTAAAGTATAATGAGGAACATGGCATTACGCCAACTCAAATTGTTAAGTCAAAAGAAGGTATCTTAGTACAAACCTCTGTTGCAGACAGTCGTAAAAAAGCTGAAAAACAACAATACTATGCTGATCCTGAGCAAATATCAATAGCAGCAGATCCGGTTGTGAAATACATGAAATCTGATGATCTCATCAAACAACGCGATCAAACTAAAAAGGCCATGGAGAAAGCCGCTAGAAGTATGGATTTCTTGGAAGCTGCCAGACTCCGTGATGAAATGTTTGAGCTAGATAAACTGATAGAATCTAAAAAATGAAATACCTCATATTAGGGTTAATTCCCCTACTTACGTTTTGCAAAAATGCTGAACAAACAACCTCTGAGTCAGCACCTATTGAAACAACTGGGGTGGTTAAAAACTACGTTTCTGAAGCCGGAGATGCCATTGTTACTGATCCAAAAAAAGGGTTCGAAGTCCTGAATTTGGGAACACGTATCCAATCAGATTTTGCAATTCAACCCGAACTTGATCGTGTTACCATCACAAAGGCTTTTATAGAAGGTGATTCTTTGAAATTATCTGTACAATTTGGCGGTGGTTGTAGACAACATGAATTCAGTTTAGTTTCTGATGGAAAATACATGAAGAGCATGCCTCCTCGCCTAAATATGTATCTAGAACACAAGCACAACGATGATGCTTGTAGAGCCTTTATTCACGAAGACTTGTCTTTTGATTTATCAGCAATTCGATATGCCGCTGGAAATAAATTGGTATTGCAAGTTGTAGGTTGGGATTCGAACTTGGTGTACGAATATCAATAACTTCCTTGCCATTTTCTAATAAACCATTCGCAGCTTAAAAGAACTAAAGCCAACACAATTACCCACCATTTCTCTAAAATGCTGGTCAATTTTTCTTTGGTATGAATGGTTGTAACCAAATCATCTCTCTCTTCCAGTAATTGAGGGATTTGATTCAAATTTTCTGTTGATATCGCTATTCCACCAGTTTGTTGACTCCAAGCTTCAAGTAAGGCAAAATTAGCTTGAGTATTGGAGCTTTCAAGAGTAATCGGTCTAACCTGAATTTTACCCGTTTTCACATATTCTTGTCCATCTCTAGTTGCTGTAGCTTGAATAGTATACTCACCAACAGGTAATACGCCTGCCTGAAGGACATAGCTGTTTCCTTGCGGCAACATTTCAAACGGATACGCCTTTTCATTTTGATCGGTTAACGTCACCTTTACTGGAACATCGTTAATCAACTCGTAACTAGCATTGTATAATTCAGCTCGAATAACCACTGGCTCATTCTCTGCAAAAAACTGATTGAATTGCAATCTGAATCGGCTTTTATCTTCTTTCAACATCAAGTAAGAGAAGAACTTACCAATAATTTCTTGATAGGCTTCGCGATTTTGATCTTGTGCAAAATTGATGATTCTCCACCTCCAATATCCTGAGCCAATTATGAATCCCGTTTTGCTATTCCCTTGCTCTACAAGCGAAATCAACGGATTTTCAGTTACTACTTTACCAATTGATTGGTAAACCGCCACCTGTCCGTTGCCTTGAAGTATTGCCTTACCAAATGGAGCCTCAATCGGAGGCCATTCACCCAAATTAGATAATGAGTTTTCACCAACTGTAAACAACTGAAATTGCTTGTTCCATTTGGCTGTTACTTGCTGCGTTTGATTTCTACCGTCATTGAGTTGCAGCGGAAGTTTCATTCCATTCCAAATGGAAGTATTCACATTTGATTGCACAACCCAACACACATTGCTTGAACTAGATGCCGCTTTTTGTCTAATAGACATCAAATCTTCACCTTCACCAGAGAAAACAACAACTAAATTGAATGCATTGAAATCTTGAGGTAAATCTTTGAAATAATTGAATGTAACCTCATAATTCACTTGGGATTCAAGCGTCTGACGAAAAGCAGCAATATCAGGATGAGCAGATCTGGCAGTGAGTAAAATCTTTTGCTTTGATTCTATGACTTCTACATAAAATCGAGATTGATTGTTTACTTCCGTTAGTTCGCCTTTTAAAGTTGAAACACGAACTTGAAATGCTTGTACGCCCTCTTCTTCAGCTTCTAACTCAAAATGAATTTTTTGCGATTTTTCAAGGGTAATTTTTTGTGATTCAATACGATTACCGTCTTTCCAGATATCTACTGAAACCGATTCATCATCAAAACCAAATTCATCTAAATAAACATCAACAGGAAAACGGTTGCCTTTGTAAACGATGGCATTATGCTTAACATCATTAATTTGAATATCGCGCTGAGCAGTTGTATCACCCATCATTACTGAGTATACCGGAAACTGAGTTCGGCCCGAGTGATGAACAGGATTTACACCTCTATTATACAAACCATCCGAAGCTATAATCACCGCTCCTAGGTTTGTATTTGCATAACGATCATCTATTGTTTGAAGTAAACTTCCGTAGTCAGTATACTTCTGGTTGTAATTGAAATTGGTGTCTGAAATTTGATCTCCAAACCCCAAAGCTTCTACGCGGTAATTTTGTGAAAGCTGATTGAGTAATGCATCAACTTCAGCGGGGAATTTTGTTTTGTATTCTACCGAATCTGCATTTAATAAAATAGATTCAGACTCATCTTGAGCAAAGATAATGAGAGGCTTTTCCTTCTCTTCTTGAACATCTCTCAACATGGGGTTGAGAAGTAAAAAAGCAATGATGAAAACTGCTGTAAATCGCAAGAGAGATAAAACCCATTTCCAAGGTGTTGCGATTTCTCTAACCGAAGAGTTTCGGTAATAAGCAAAAAAGGTGAGCAGTCCGGCAAAGACTGCGCACCCTAAAATGTATATGAATGAATATTCTGTTGTAAAATTCATGAATAATTACTCCAAAATCAGGTCAACATACCACCATCAACGTTCAAAGTCTGTCCAGTGATATATGCCGACATGTCTGAAGCTAAAAATAAACAAGCTTGAGCAACATCTTCAGGAGTTCCACCACGTTTTAGCGGAATAGACTCTCTCCAACCTTGAACTGTATCAGCATCCAATGCATCAGTCATTTCAGTTTCAATAAAACCTGGAGCAATAGCATTGCAACGGATATTTCTAGAACCCAATTCTAAAGCAATTGATTTTGTAAATCCTAAGATACCAGCTTTTGATGCGGAATAGTTGGCTTGACCAGCATTTCCTTTAACACCAACAACAGAGCTCATGTTGATAATAGAACCTGAACGTGCTTTTAACATGGTACGCATAACAGCTTTGGTCATGTTAAATACAGACTTCAAGTTGGTTTGAATAACTTCATCCCATTGCTCTTCAGACATACGCATCATTAAAGTATCGCGTGTGATACCTGCGTTGTTCACCAAAACATCAACAGTACCGAATTCTTTAACAACCTCTGCTACTAGGTCTTGAGCAGCGTCAAAATCGGCAGCGTTTGACTGATAACCTTTAACTTTTACACCGTATTTATCGGCTAATTCTTTTTCTAATTCTTCTGCTTTTTTAGCTGAAGAAGCGTATGTAAATGCCACTGTAGCTCCCTGAGCTGCAAATGATTCGGCAATTCCTTTCCCAATTCCACGGGTAGCTCCAGTAATTAAAGCTACTTTACCATCTAATAGTTTCATAGACTAAATGTTTTGAAGTGTCCGAAATTAGGGAATTCCACACGAAAACAAATGCGTCTACTAATATTCTACCAATTTATATCCTGAATTGAGCTCGAAGTCATTAAACATTTCACGGACTATAGCCCTAACGTTAACCATATGAGCATTTTGCCTTTCCCGATTTGAAGTATTTTCATGTGTGTAAGTGCTACTATATACTTCAATAAATTTCAAGTTGGCATATAGATAATAAATGACATCTATATATTCCTTAGCATAAAGCCCTGAATCAGTTTGATTTTCCCAAACTTTAAATTCTTTCACTTTTACTAAAACGGGTTCTGCATTGTATTTTGGAACAATAGATTTCTTCAGAAACACTTCGAACTCATACCGAAAATCATCATATCGTTGTGAATCATGGGTAGAATCAGCCCAGATATTGAAATCAGTACGATCGTCAATTACATTTCGAATGTAATAATCCAATCGAAACATCGAGACGGTGTCATTTGAAATATAAAAAGGAAGTTCTTGAGCTTTTGTTACAACAGATAGCAGGCTTAATAGTGTGATTAAGTATAGTTGGTTCATATGCAGTTTGGTTATAATTTGTAAATATAATAAGCTAAAATTGAATATATAGATCGTAGTAAACTTATTTTTATTCAAATCGTTAGTATTACAAATCAATCTACCATGAGAAAATTGTCTTTCATTTTAGGTATTATTTTCGCAATTACATACTCTAGTTGCGCCCAACAGACAGAAAAAAAATCAAGCAATAACACCAAACAAGATACTAGTATGAATGCTGAAAATCTACAATTACGCGAATCTGGAAATTACAACGAACTGACTCCTGAAGAATCACGCGTTTTAGATAGAAAAGGAACGGAATACCCTTTTACTGGTGAATATTACGACTTTGATGCAGAAGGGGTTTATCTCTGTAGAAAATGTAATGCTCCTCTGTATAAATCTGACGATAAGTTTGATGGCCATTGTGGTTGGCCAAGTTTTGATGATGAAATTGATGGCGCTGTAAAACGTATTCCTGATGCTGATGGCAGAAGAACAGAAATTGTTTGCAACCATTGCAACGGCCATTTAGGTCACGTTTTTTTGGGCGAAGGATTTACAGAAAAAGATACTAGGCATTGTGTAAATTCTGTTTCCATCAAATTTGTACCAATTGAAACTTGGAATGAGTTGAGAGGAACTGTTAAGTAAAAAAAGGTACTGTTTATAAAAACAAGCCAAAAGACTAAAAAAAGTATTTTAG
>CAJWSQ010000041.1 GCA_913045895.1 uncultured Flavobacteriales bacterium
CCATCTTTTCTGTTATATATTTGCCTGTTATTTCAAGCATAATAGTTAAAAGATTTAATAGATGTAGGTCAGTAATATTTTTATTTTTTAAAAGGAAAATACGACCAGTTTCATCAATGGGGAAATATACCTGTACATACGCAATTCGGACTTACAGCTCGTCAAGATTTTATCGATGATATTGAATTGAGCCATACCGTAAATAGAGAGCTGCTTGAACGTCTGCAATATGGTGATATAGAAGAAACGAACATAGCCGTTTATGCAAAACAAGACTATAAGTTTACTTCAAAGCTCACAGTCACATTGGGACTAAGAGGTGATTACTTCATAAATACATATGCTAATCATTTATCAGATGAAACGCTTACTGCTGAAGCAAATGCAATCAGTCCGAAATTGAATTTTACCTACACATTCAATAATCGATTGAAACTTTACTTGTACAACGGCAAAGGGTTTCACAGTAACGATACTCGGATAGTTGTTCAGCAAAATGGGAAAGATATTTTACCAGCAGCTTACAGCAATGATTTGGGAGTTATTGTTAAACCAGCCAAGAATCTTGTACTTCAAGCAGCCGTGTGGCGTTTGTGGTTAGATCAGGAATTTGTGTACGTAGGTGATGCGGGAGTAGTTGAACCAAGTGGGAGAACGCAACGTATGGGAGTTGATTTATCGGCTCGATTTGAACCTATTCCAAACTGGTTCATTCATGTAGATGCTAACTATGCACATCCTCGCTCTGTAGATGACCCCGAAGGTGAAAATTATATTCCGCTTGCACCAATTTTCACAGGACTTGGAGGAATTACATATGCTTCGCCAAAAGGATTTAATGGGAGCTTAAGATGTAGATATATGGGAGATAGACCAGCAAATGAAGACAATTCAATAGTAGCTGAAGGCTATTTTATCACCGATTTGGTATTGAATTATACAAGACCAAAATGGGAGTTGGGAATAGGTGTTTTAAACTTGTTTGATACGAAGTGGAAGGAAACCCAATTTGCAACAGAAAGTCAATTGCAAAATGAAACAGCAGCTGTAGAAGAAATTCATTTTACACCTGGAACACCATTTTCTTTAAACGGAAGAGTAACCTTCTACTTCTAAATAGTAAATTAGAAAAAATTTTCTAAAGATTTGGAGAAGAAATACAACATGACGCTATCCTGTCCGATGCCAAAGCTTGATTTTGACGTGATTACGTTAGGTCATGGCAGTGGTGGATTGCTGACACATAAATTATTAGAAACCGGAGTGTTCGATTTGCTCAAAAACGATTTGCTTGATGCCAAGCATGATGGAGCTGTTTTCGAAATCGAAGGGAAGATGGCTTTCAGCACTGATAGTTATGTCATCACGCCTATCTTTTTTCCGGGAGGAAATATTGGTGAACTGGCTGTTAATGGAACGGTGAATGATTTGGCGATGTGCGGAGCTCTACCCAAATACCTTTCACTAGGTTTTATTATCGAAGAAGGACTTCCAATGGAAGAGTTTTGGGAAGTTTTGGTGGGAATAAAATTCGCTGCTGAAAGAGCAGGAGTGCAGATTGTAACTGGTGATACCAAGGTGGTTGATAAAGGTAAAGCCGATAAAATCTACATCAATACCAGTGGAGTTGGAGCCGTTCATCCGAAAGCGAATATTTCGGTCAATAACATTAAGGCTGGAGACAAAATCATCGTTTCAGGAAACATCGCTTCACATGGAATTGCAATCATGTCGAAGCGTGAAAACCTAGAATTTGAAAGTGATATCGAAAGTGATACGGCTGCTTTAAATCATGCAGTTAAAACTTTGTTGGATCAATTTGGTGAAGGCATTCATTTGTTCCGTGATCCCACGCGTGGAGGAGTTGCTACGGTGTTGACGGAAATTGCAGAACAAGCCGAGCTTGGAATTGAAATCAACCAAAGAGATTTACCGATTACAGAAGGTGTTGAAGGTGCTTGCGAGATGCTTGGCCTCGATCCGCTTTATGTAGCGAATGAAGGTGTTTTTATCGCCATTGTTGATGCCAAGATTGAAAAGGAATTTGTGGATTTATTGCGTCAACAGGATGTGGGCGCAAATGCGTGTTGCATTGGTGAAGTAGTGGGAGATCATCCCAAAAAAGCCCTGAATAATGGAATTATTGGAGGAAGACGTGTATTAAACATGCTTCCTGGAGAACAATTACCACGCATTTGTTGATATGGAAACAGCAACAGAAAATAGCTTATTGATTGATGGTCGCATTTTCAGAGGCGATGCTGAAAGTCCGTTTTTAGCTCCTCGTGGGGTTTTCATACATGGTGGAAAGTTGTTTGTGTCTGATACTGGACAAAACCGCGTTTTCATTTGGAACTCGATTCCCCAAGATTTGAATCAACCGGCTGATGTGGTTTTGGGCCAACAAGAAATCAACCAAACAGGTCGAAATTCTGGTGAAAAGGTGAGCGCGCAAACGTTGCAATATCCATCTGGAATATGGAGCAATGGTGAGAAATTGATTGTAGCCGATGCATGGAATCACCGTGTGTTGATTTGGCACCAATTGCCTACTAAACATGGTCAACCGGCTGAAGTGGTTTTGGGTCAACCTGATTTTGAATCCAATCAACCGAACGTAAAAGGAATTGGAAACGATCCAACTTCACAAAGTTTGAATTGGCCGTATGGCGTTTTTTCTGACGGAAAACAGCTTTGGATCGCTGATACAGGAAATCGTAGAATTCTTCATTTCAAATCGATTCCAACAGAGAGTTATACTGCTGCAGATGGTGTAATCGGAAAGCCAGACTTCAATGATCGGGACTATGAAAATACGGATCCCATTTGGCCGTATTCAGTGAAGTTAAATTCCAATGGAAGTATGGCTGTTGCTGACACACAGTATTATCGAGTATTGCTGTGGCATAATTGGAAAACGGCATTTACTCAAAAGGCTGATGTAATTATTGGTCAGGATGCTTTTGATAACAATGGTCAAAATCAATTCCGTTTATTTCCTGAAGCTTTTACACTCAATTGGTGTTACGATACTTGTTTTGTAAAAGATGGACTTTGGGTTGCTGATACTGGAAACAGTAGAATCTTGCAATTCAATGAAATCCCAACCAAAAACAGTGAGTCTGCAAATCAATTAATTGGTCACGCAGATTTTAAAACTGGAAGCGAAAACAAAGACACCATTTTAGGAACAGACCGAAAACTCTACTGGCCTTTTTCCATCAGTGTTGAAGGAGAAACAATTGCCATAGCTGATACTGGGAACCACCGCATTATCATTCAAAAACAAGATTTATCATGATATCTATACCGTTATTTTTTGCCTTAGTAATTGGCTTTAATCATGCCTTTGAAGCAGATCACGTTCTGGCTGTTGGTAACATTGCCAACAAACGTTCAAAGCTTTTATTGGCTGTTAAAGATGGTATGTATTGGGGGTTGGGACACACCAGTATGATCTTTTTAGTGGGGTGTTTAATCATTTTAGCTAAGTGGACGGTTGATGTAGCTCAATTCGAAAAATTTGAGGTTTTAGTAGGCCTTTCCATGATTGCTTTAGGTGGCTGGAGAGTTTATAAATACTTTAAATCTGAATCAAAAGAGCATAATCTTCCACATGATCATAACCACAAACTAGCTTACGGAATGGGCTTGGTACATGGTTTAGCGGGTAGTGGAGCAGTGGTTTTATTAGCATTGACAGATATTTCTTCTACACTAGAAAGTCTAATGTATTTGATTCTATTTGGATTAGGATCTGTTGTAGGAATGATGATCGTAGCTGGACTTTTCAATATCCCTTTCTTCAAGAAATTACACATGCAAAAATCCGTTCAATTGGGTTTTGTTGTACTCTCAGCTGTTTTGTGTGTAGGTTACGGTAGTTTTATGGTTGTTTCGTATTTTACAGCTTAAATGGAGCGAATCGAGTTACAAATTGTAGCATTAACCAATAGCGAATCTCATCATGGATTGTTTGCTTTGATTTTGGAAGATGTCCAAGAAAAAAAGCGTATTCCAATAACCATAGGCCCGTCTGAAGCTCAGTCAATTGCAGTGTTTATGGAGAAGATGAAAACTGCTAGGCCACAAACGCATGATTTGTATGTGAGTACACTTGGAGCTCTTCAGGCTTCACTCAAAGAGGTGTTGATTCATAGCTATGAAAATGATCGATATTTAGCATCGTTAATTCTCATTCAAAACAAAGAAGAGGTAGTAATAGATGCAAGAACTTCTGATGCAATTGCAATTGCTAGTCGTTTAAGTGCTCCAATTTACATGGAAAAATCATTATATGATAAAATGGGATTTTCTGTAGAAGAGGTTGGGTTACCTGTCTCTAAAAGAGGGTCTTACTACAATTATCCAATTAGCGAATTAGAAGAACTTTTAGATAAAGTTTTGGCTAAAGAAGATTACGAAAGTGCTGGTAGAATTAGAGATGCGATTCGTAGGAAAAAGAACGCTACATAGTTTCTATTTTTAAAACTGATCGTTCATATTCTTCTTTCCCTTTTTTAGTTAACAAAGGAATTACCATCGCCCATATTGCCGATTTGAAACGCTGTAAAGATTTATTGTTGCTCTCAATTGCCAAACAGTAAGCAGGCCAAAAAGTTACCAAGATACTTATGTCATTAGCCAATTGGTTAAAATGTCCCTTAAACTCTTCAGGACGTATTACTCCCCTTGTAACGTGATACTCCAAACGACTCTTCATTTGAATTATCATGCGCTCCATGTAATCTAATCGTTGTTGGTGAAGTTCGGGGTGTAGACGTTGAATTTCAACGATATCAACAAAATAAAATGGGTATTTTTCAATAAAGCAGAAGAACTTATCAATTTGCTCATCTAAGTCTTCTAGTGTGGGTTTAGTTCTGAAAGTAGATAGAATTTCAGTCAACTCATCGCTAACAACTTGATATACTTTCTTGATAATCTCGTCTTTGGTATTAAAATGATAAGCCAAATTACCGACACTGATATTTAATCGATCAGCAATAATTTGTAATCGGGCATTAGAATAACCTAACTCATTAAACACCTCAATGGAGGTGTGTACTATTTTGTCTTTGGTTCGCAATAGAAATTAATTTGAACAATGATAAAAATCGGATGCATTTACAACTATGGTTCCTCTTTGGTCTTTAGCAGCCAATCTTCTCATATGATTAGCAGATAATTCAGCTTTTTGCTTGGTGAAACAGGAGGTTATTTTTCTTTTAATCAATCGCATAGGATATTTGCTATAGGCAAAAACCAAATAGATGTGCCAATTACCTCTTCTCTCAACAATGTGGTCAATTACTGCACTGTCTAAGAGCCAAGCATCGTTGTTAAAAACGTCAAGGTCAGTATATTCTCCATAAAGATCATCAAATTGTTGTTGGTTCATTCCCTTCAACAAATGTTCATAGCATACTTTATCGATATATACAGCCTTTTTTTTCATCCACTTTTACTGCTTTCAAAATTAATGGAAGTTATACAGAAATCACAATCAATCAGTGAATTACACCTATTTAAGTGATGTTTTTATTTGAACAAGTGTTTAAATGCCCGTATTGAGCATTATTCATTTGAGACTTAACTATTCTTCAATTATGTATTTAATCAAAAATATTAAAATGAAAATGGGCATTCAAAGTTTAATCTCGAATACCCATTTGCTCTCATTACGCATGCACTTGCAATCAATTCACATTGCCGTAGCACATATATTTGATTTCTACATAATCTTCAATTCCGTATTTGGAACCCTCTCGGCCTTGACCGGAATATTTTACACCGCCAAATGGAGCGACTTCTGTAGAGATTAATCCTTCGTTAATTCCCACCATTCCGTATTCCAATGCTTCGGCTACCTTCCAGCAGCGGTTCACATTTTGAGAATAGAAATAAGATGCTAATCCATAAATGGTATCGTTTGCCATTTCAATGGCTTCTTCGTCTGTTGAGAATTTGAAAACTGCAGCCACAGGTCCGAAAACTTCTTCAGTAGCGATTTTCATGTCTTTGGTTGCATTTCCAATAACCGTAGGAGCATAGAAACATTGGTCGATAGACTCGCCACCTGTCAAAACGTTACCGCCTTTTTCGGTAGCATCTTTTACGAATGAAGACGTTTTATCCATTGCGTTTCCGTTGATCATAGGACCAATGTTTACACCGTCTTCCAAACCATTTCCGGCTTTCAGTTCAGAAACAGCCTTAGCCAATTTTGTGGTGAACTCATCGTATATCTTTTCGTGTGCCATGAAACGATTTACACAAACACACGTCTGACCAGAGTTACGGTATTTAGAAGCAATAGCACCTTCAACAGCTTTGTCGATATCTGCATCTTCAAACACGATGAAAGGAGCATTTCCACCTAATTCAAGACTCAGCTTTTTCAATGTTGAAGCACTTTGTGACATCAACAATTGGCCAACTCGAGTAGAACCAGTGAATGAGATTTTACTCACTTTATCACTTTCGCAAAGTAGCTTACCCATTGGAGCTGGATCTTTACCGACTACCACATTGAAAACACCAGCAGGGAATCCTGCTTCTTCAGCCAATTTTGCCAAAGCCAATGCTGTAAGTGGCGTTTCTTCACTCGGACGAACCACAACCGAACAGCCAGCTGCTAAAGCTGGAGCTACCTTTCTGGTAATCATTGCTAATGGGAAGTTCCAAGGAGTGATAGCACCAACAACACCAATTGGTTGTTTGATTACCACAATTCTTCTGTCTGCAGAGTAGGGAGGAATGATGTCTCCATACACGCGTTTTCCTTCTTCAGCAAACCATTTAATGAATGAAGCGCCATAAGCCACTTCACCTTTACTTTCAGCTAATGGTTTTCCACATTCAGTGGTCATGATTTCAGCTAAATCCGCTTGATTGGCTAAAATCAAATCATTCCATTTCTCGAGAATAGCAGAACGTTCTTTGGCCGTTTTTTTACTCCAAGGTTTAAAAGCCGCATGAGCTGCATCAATGGCCTTTTCAGTGATTGCCACACCGCCATCAAAAACTTCAGCAACCTTTTCGGTTGTAGCCGGATTAAGAACGTCAAAAACATCGGAGCCAACGGTTTCCCATTCTCCGTTTACATATGATTTGTTAAAGATTAATTCTTTATTCATTTTTCTATGTTTAGTCGAATAACACCACTTGTCTGATGGCTTCACCGGCAGCTAGGCGCTCAAAACCTAAATTGATGTCTTCGAGTTTCATTTTGTGTGAAATCAACTGATCAACAGCTAATCTTCCAGTTTTGTACAATTCAATGTAAGCAGGAATATCTCTGGAAGGAACGCAGCTTCCTAAGTAAGATCCTCTTAATGCTTTCTCTTGACCAACAAGTGTAACAGGAGAAAGTTGTAAGCGTGCATCAGGATGTGGTAGAGCAGCGGTTACTGCTGTTCCACCACGTTTGGCTGCTTGGAATGCAAAATCCAATGCAGGAACAGCTCCTGCAAATTCAACAGCAACATCCACACCACCACCGGTTAAATCTCTTAACTCTTGTAAGGCTTTCGGATCAGATGAATCGATGGCGTGATGTGCTCCCATAGCCAAAGCAGCTTCTCTTTTCGATGGCAACAAATCTGCTGCGATGATCTTTTTAGCACCGGCAGCTTTTGCTCCTAAAATCGCTGAAAGTCCAACGCCACCAAGACCAACAACCAAAACGCTGTCACCAAATTTCAATTGAGCAGTATTGACTACAGCTCCAACTCCGGTCATTACCGCGCAACCAAATAAAGCTGCGATATCAAACGGAATTTCCGGGTCGATTTTTACCAATGAATCGATGGATGCAACGGCATATTCCGCAAAACCGGAAACTCCCAAGTGATGGTAGTAATAGTCATCACCTTTGTGGATACGTTTGTGGCCGCCCAATAAAACGCCTTCGCCATTAGCTTGCGCTCCCGGCTCACACAACGCAGCTCTACCTTCTTGGCAATTTGGGCAGTGACCGCAAGACGGCAAAAAGGCAAACACTACGTGATCGCCCACTTGCAGATTGCTAACACCTTCGCCCACTTCAACCACTTCACCGGCCGCTTCGTGACCCAATGCCATTGGAAGAGGTCTTGGTCGGTTTCCATCAATTACAGATAAATCTGAATGACAAAGTCCAGCTGCTTTAATTTTTACAACGACTTCTCTAAAGCCCGGTGGATCCAATTCCACCTCTTCAATTTTCAACGGATTGGTGCGATCATACGGTCTTCCCAATTCCATTTCATGCAAAACTGCCGCTCTCGTTTTCATCGCTTGTTATTGTTTTTTTATGAATAAATCAGATGGATTGTCTTCTCCACCTTTTTTAAAGAAATTCTTTCCATAGAGTAGGAGTGTTAAAATGATTCCTACACCAAAAGCCCATGTTGCTCCTTTGATTACCAACACAGCAGCAATCACACCAGCAATACCCAAATCCTTCTGGCTTTTGGCTTCTAAAACTCCAATTCGAACACTTACAAATCCTTGAATGATGAGTGTTAAAGCCAATGCAACACCTAAAATCGGTTTCACCAGGCTCACAATTGGTAGGAGTAATAAACCGGTATTTGTTCCCCAACGGAAAGAACCCGAACCACCAAAAACAGAGTTCATGGCTTTTTTGCCTTGCTTGAAACGTTCGGTAATTACTACATGCATGGCAGCCCAAAGCGGTCCAGCCATAGTAACATCTGGTCCGATTAAACTCATAATGGCATTTCTACCACCAAAAATCATGTGGGCTCTATTCGGATCGTAATCAATTTTTTCGTCAGGTCTGTCTTCATCGGCCTCTTCTAAAATGGCCTCACTTTGAAGTACATCGCCAAATAATACAATGTAGGCTGCCAACACGGTTGGAATAGCGCTCAAGAACATACTTGCAGGTGGAAATCCAACTCCAAATACGGTGTATTCAGAAAACATCAAACCAAAATCGGGTGAGGTGAATCCCCACTCAATGGTTGGCCATTCGGTTTCGGCAAGAAGTGGTGCTACAATTACGGCCAATAAAATAATTGGGAAGATGCCCAATTTGCCGATCATGTTCAATACTTTGTTTTTTGCTTTGAGTTGTGCAAAATGCTTCGAGTAAATCAGGTAAAAAGCAATTCCCACAGCAATGGTAATGGTCCAAGGATAAAGGTCGAAACGACCCCCATCTTTAAATACTGTTGAAACGGCAGCAATACCAGCTCCCATGATAATTCCTGATTTTATAGCAGTAGGAATAACGTGAACCACTTTGGTTGCCAGTTTGGTAGCTCCGAGAGTGATGGAGAATAATCCCAGCATCATTTGGAAAGCCATTAAGGCTTGAACACGTTCGGATCCCATATCAAATCCTTGTACATAAACCAACAGGAGTGGAATAGCAGGAGTAATCCAACCAGGTACAACAGGATCGCCCAAAAGGTGATGGGTTAAGTAAAAAAGTCCATTTAGCATCACAATGGCCATGGCTGCTTCGAAAGGCATTCCGAGCGCATCTGTGATCAATGGAATAGCAGCAAGATCTACAGCGCACATCAATAGTCCCTGCAGATAATCTGGCCATTCAAACCGATAGTGAATGAACGGCAAACGAAGTTTAAAAGGCCCTAATGGAATGTAAGGACTCTCTTCTCCGTCTACTCGGTTTTTCCATGTATCCATAGTAATTGAATAAAAAAGTAGCCCTTCAAATTCATGAAAGGCTACCGAGTTGAAAATTATTTAATTACGATTGGGTTAACTGGAGAACCAGAACCTTGATCCATTTTCAATGGAGCAGCAGTAAATAAGAAAGTATATTGTCCATCTTCTTTACAATCTTTTGCAAGATCTTCTAACCAGTAAAGTTCACTTAATACTAAACCTAAATCACGGATTAATGCACCGTGTAATGGGATAACAAATGATTGACCATCAATTTCTTGGAATGATTTTTCAACAGCTAAGTTATCAGCTGCTAATAAAGAGATTTCCATATCGGCTAACCATTGTACTAATTCTGGGCTGTAGCAAAGTCCTGGCTCAGTTAAAGCGCTCCAGTTTTTCTTGTCTTCTGGATCGTAATAGCGTCCCATTGAACCCGTTCTGATTAACAAGATATCTCTCTTTTCTACAGTAACTCCTTGTGCTTTAGCTACTTTTTTCAAGTCATCTAAAGAGATACAAGTGTTAGGAGCTAATCTTCCGTTTTCATCTCCAAGTAGTGTACCTACATCTAATAATACACCGCGACCAACAATACCTTCATCGCCCAATACTTGAACATCAATTTTATCGTGACCGTGAACGGTGTTTGTAGCCTCAATTCCATTGTATACATAATCACCATACCAAGCGTGACCTAATGCATCAACGTGGCTAGTTCCTTGTAAGTACATGAAAACTACATCGTCAGAATATTTCATTCCGCCATCGAGTTCAGCTTTTTTATCAAACTTATATGAACCTTCATCTTGAGTCATGTAGTGCATAGCAGGAATACGACCTGGGAATACAGGACCATCACCATGTAACATTGGAATTTGAAGTGTAAAACGTTTTCCACTTTTTACAGCTTTAACACCTCTAAAAGTTTGAGCTGCATCTAAGTAGTTAAGTGTTCCTATTTGGTCATTATCACCCCATTTACCCCAGTTTTTAGGTGCTTTTTCTTGCATCTTGTCCATATCCTGAGCAGATACATTTCCGCCAAAAGCAGCCATCGCAATTGAAAGTAAACCAACACGAATTGAGGTTCTTAAATAGTTGTTTTTCATCTCTGTTAAGTTTTAAGTGTGATTTGAGATTTATTATTAATTAAAGAGTTAACATGATTGTTGAGGTTGGACTTGTGTGCAGACTTCGGTTATAGATTTCTCTAAAATGGTTAACCCGTTGTCTAGTGTATTTGACTCAATAGTTAGCGGTGGTAGCAACCGAATTACATTTCCATTTACTCCACATGAGAGTAGAATTAATCCATTGTCTAAAGCCTTTTGCAGGATTTGTTTAACCAATTGTGGAAGTGGTTTTGAATGATCTCTACGTTCGTAAAACTCAATAGCAATCATAGCTCCAGCATTTCTTACCTGACCAATGCTATCTGGAAATTTATTTTTCAGTTCGTGTAATCTTGTAGAAGCAATTTTTCCAATTAAATCGGCTTGATTACACAAGTTTTCTTCTTCAATGATTTCTAAAACTTTCAATGCCGAAACACATCCAAGAGGATTTCCTCCATATGTACCACCAACACTTTTAGCTGCATCCATGATATCAGTTTTACCAACAACAGCGGCCATTGGGATTCCGTTGGCAATACCTTTAGCTAGTGTGATGATGTCTGGCTCAACATCATAATGATTGATGGCAAAAAGTGATCCTGTTCGGGCAAATCCTGATTGAATTTCATCTACAATCAGAATCAAATCATTGTTGTCGCAAAATGCACGAAGCTTTTGCAAAAACTCTTTTGGAGCAATGTGAAAACCTCCTTCACCTTGAATGGGCTCTACAATAACACTACCAATGGATCTGTTTTCAGCTATGAGGTTATGCAGTTGATCCATTACATGATCTATACCAATTCCATAATGTTCGATAGGAAAGGGAGCGTGGTAAATATCATTCGGGAATGGCCCAAATCCATCCTTATAATGTTCCATCCAGGTTAACCCTAAACACATATTGGTTCTACCATGGAAAGCGTTTGTAAATGCTATTACACCCGGCTTTTGTGTATATGCTCTAGCTATCTTAATTGCGTTTTCAACAGCTTCAGCTCCAGTGGATAAGAAAATGGATTTAGCTTGGTTTACAGGTGCGATAGCGTTTAGATTTTCCGCTAATTCAACACCGCTTTCATATGGGTTAACCATAAAACACGTGTGCAAAAATTGCTCTGCTTGTGTCTTTACAGCAGCGGTTATTTTAGGGTGACAATGACCAATATTAGTCACCGCAATTCCTGCTCCGAAATCAATGTAACGTTTTCCTTCTACGTCCCACAATTCGGCATTCTTTGCCTCTTTGATATATACTGGATAAACCGATTTTAAGCCTGCTGCAAAGGCCTGCTCTTTTCTTTGATGTAATGACTTGTTTGTGATTTTGCTCTCCATCACATTACTGATTAACATGAAAGTTTTTGTTTACGCTTTAAATCAAATCAACAGATTGAATTGTGACTTGCTTTATGTTGCGCGATAGGGAGATAGTGAGTGATTACTCATTTGCAATCATTTTTCAATATTAGGATATATTTATCAAAATAGAAACTTAAAATGCATAATTTGCAGAAATAAGCCTTTCGGAATGAATAAAACGCAACTTTTGAAGTTAATGGGAATGCTCTTTTATTTTATCGATATAAAAGGAGCAAAGGCTACGAGAATTAAATGCGGATCTTTTAAGTATTAGATTTAATGCTTCATTATACTTTCTTTGTCCAGCAGCAAAATGGACTCAGTTTAGTTTGAAACTGAATAATTAGATTTTGATTGAAATGAATTTAGAAACTCAAGAAGAAGGCATCAAATTAGATAAACTAGATTATGCCATTATTAAGCACTTGCAGGTGGATGGGCGTATGTCATTTACTGAAATTTCAGATGATCTAAATGTTGCCGTTAGTACCATCAGAAACAGGTACAACAGGTTGATTGAAGATAAGGTGTTGCGCATTATTGGTCGTCCAGATCCTGAAAAAATGGGCTTACACGCATATTCTAGGGTTATGATTTCTGTGAAACCGGCTCAGAAATTAAATGACGTACTAAGTGTTCTGTCAAAATTGAAAGAAGTCAGTTTCTTAGCAGTTACCTCTGGAACCTTCAATATTGAGTTGAACTTGATGTGTACCAATAACAATCACCTCCTTGAAATCATTGATCAAATCAACAATATAGACGGTGTTGAGGCTGCACAAACAACCATGTATTTGAATGTATTGAAATGGGGTCAGTAATTTCCCTTTCTATTTCTCCAAATCAACAAATTGGAAGGTGCTTCCATCAAATAATCCTAAATCACTCAATTTAAGTTGTGGAATTACTAATAGCGCCATAAATGATAAGGTCATGAATGGAGCATGTAATTCACTCCCTAACTCTTTGGCCAATTTAGAAAGCTGAGCATATTCATTTCCAATTTGTTCAGCTGGTAAATTGCTCATTAAACCCGCAACAGGTAAGGGTAGTACATGCGTTTTTTCTCCATCATAAACGGCTAATCCACCTTGATGTTGAATGACTCCATTAACAGCTTTAGCTAATGATTCACTATCAACCCCAACAGCCGTAATGTTGTGTGAATCGTGACCAACACTGGAAGCGATAGCTCCTTTTTTCAAACCAAAGTTCTTGATGAAACCCATTGCTGGTTTGGCATCTTGATAGCGGTTGACAACCGTAATTGGCAAAACATCGTTAGCTAAATCGGCTTGCCAATTGCCGTTTACTGCTTTTAACTCGGCTTCCAGTTCACGAGTGATTAATTCACCGTCAAGGGCTTCAATTACGCGAACGACTTTTCCATTGGCAGGAATATCAAAATCAGATAGAACAGTTTCGCTTCTGTTGAAGTTGTTGATGATTTTTGAAGTAGCCTTAGCTCCCAAGTATTCTCCTTTTTCAGCAACTAATTCGCCATCTACATAGGTTTGAAGCACACTGAAATCGGTAAGGTTGTTAACCACAATAAAATCTGCAGGATCGTCAATACGCAATTGACCAACATCTAGTTTGTAGTGCTCTATAGGATTGATACACGCCATTTGAAGCACATCATAGATGTTGTAACCTTCAGAGAGAGCCCGTTTTACCAGTAAGTTGATGTGGCCTTGTAGCAAATCATCAGGATGTTTGTCGTCTGAACAGAACATCATATTATTGGCATGTTCTTCAATCAGCGGTGAAAGTGCAGTATAGTTTTTTGCAGCTGATCCTTCGCGAATCAGAATTTTCATGCCGTGTTTCAACTTGTCTTTGGCTTCTTCGGCTGTAAAACATTCGTGATCGGTACTTATTCCAGCATCAATATAATGTTTGGCTTGATCGCCTTTAAGTCCAGGAGCGTGACCATCAACGGGTTTGTTGTATTTCTCAGCCGCTTTGATTTTATCCATCACCAAAGCATCGCGATTCAAAACACCTGGCCAGTTCATCATTTCTGATAAATACTTGATTTCTGGCCGAGCCATAAGTGATTCTACATCCTTGGCTTCCAACTCCGCCCCAGATGTTTCAAAAGGAGTGGCAGGAACACAACTCGGAGCTCCAAAGTTGAATTTCAGCGGAACTTGCTTCGCATCATCAATCATGTATTCAACACCAGCTAAACCGAGCACATTTGCAATTTCATGCGGATCTGAAACGGTTGCAACGGTTCCGTGAACCAAAGTTTCACGAGCAAAGTAGGATGGGGTGAGCATGCTCGATTCTATATGTATGTGAGCATCAATGAATCCAGGTAAAATGTAGCCTTCACAGGGTTTATTTATTTCTTCAATCTGTGTGATTTTCCCTTTATTTATTGTTAATTGCGCAGCAAATACCCGTTTTTCCCGTATGTCTACTAGGTTGTGTTGAAGCTGAAATTCACTCATGATTATTTGAATCGTTAGTTAACGTAAAGTGCGTGTGAAATTAAACAGTTTTGATGCTTTTGAGTTTTGATTGTATTATCTTTTTACCATGATAACGGATTTATCTCCATATCTAATCTATGAATTGGGTTGCTTAAAAGGGCAGCATGTACGTTTTTGTCGTTACTCGTATAAAAACTCGGAATACAACGAAGGGTTTGCATTGGTGGGTGACAACAATAGCTTTTTCATTCGCATTAAAAATCAACGCGTGGCTGATAAGCACGATGTGTATTTTTTAGTGGTGAAAGCTTTTCACAATTCGGAAATTGGATATGATTTCAAGTTCGATACCATCTCAGAGGGTAAGTTGACGAATCTCAATATCTTGAAATACACCAACAAGGGAATGATTATCCGAAATAAGGTGATTCAGAATATTACTACAGAATGTGGACTTTTAGCTGAGTTTAGCGATGATTCTCGCTTTATGGTTTATCCGAAACAGCAGTTGTTTACAGACTCGGCTTGTAGTGGAGATTTGGATGAGATCTTAGATGAAATTTCAGCCAATCGACTTGAAGTAAGCCGATCAGCCGAAATGGATATCAATCTTTTGTTAAGCGTGCAGTAACGCGTGTTTCTTCGCGTAAACGAATACCAATTTTTTCTAATTCATCAGTAATACGTTCGTAAGCTTCGTATTGGTCGTTGGTTTTGGCGCTTTCGCGAATTTCAACCAACATTTTCAAGATCGCGTCAGCAGATTTGCCTTGACCCAATTTGTCTTTGTTTTCTTCTAGAGCTTGAAGAATCAATTGTTCAAATCCACCCATAATTATCCGAAATAAGGCATTAAGTTATCACCTAAATAGCGCAAAAACTCATCGCGTGTTTCTTTCTCTTTGAATTTACCGCCAAACTCAGCAGTAACTGTAGAAGAGTTGATGTCGTTGATTCCGCGAGTTGTTACACACATGTGTTTCGCTTCAATGATTACAGCAACATCTTCTGAGTTTAAAGCCTCTTGCAATTCGCTTACAATTTGCATTGCCATACGCTCTTGTACTTGAGGTCTGCGCGAGTAATAATCAACAATTCGGTTTATTTTACTCAATCCAATTACTCTACCCGTTGAAATGTAAGCAACGTGTGCATTACCAACAATTGGTAAAAAGTGGTGCTCACAAGTAGAATTTACTGTGATGTTTTTCTCAACCAACATGCGAGAATAACCATACTTGTTCTCAAAAGTAGAAGCGCCTGGTTTGTTCTCAGGAAGTAAACCTCTGAATATTTCGTTGACAAACATTTTAGCAACACGCTTAGGAGTACCTTTCAAACTGTCGTCTGTCATGTCTAGACCTAAGGTTTGCATGATGTTGTAAAAATCTTTTTGAATGCTTTCAATTTTCTCTTGCGGAGTCATATCGAATGCATCGGGGCGTAAAGGAGTATCTATACTTGTACCAACATGGTTATCGCCAATTTCATCTGCCGATATGTTGTTTACATTATTATTTTTCGAATCTGCCATTTTCTAAAATCGCTATAAAATTGCTTTCCAAAACGAGTTTGCAAAGGTAATTGTTTAGACTAATTTTAAGTTGTTTCGTTATCAATTGAATTTTCTGTCAATTCTTAACCTTTTGAACTGTGTTTTTTTGCAAACATCATCATTTTATTAGTATAAAACGATTCTGCAATAAAAAAATTGGGTTCATTTATTAATTCTGAAAGTCA
>CAJWSQ010000042.1 GCA_913045895.1 uncultured Flavobacteriales bacterium
AAGACGCTTTAATACCCGCAGGATCACTATCATAAAGAATGGTAACGTTGTTGGTGTAGCGTTTTACTAAACGAACTTGATCTTCGGTAAGAGCCGTTCCTGAAGAGGCAACAACATTTTTAATTCCAGCTTGATGTAGCGCTAGAACATCGGTGTAACCCTCAACCAATAAGCAATTGTCCTCTTTAACAATGGCAGATTTGGCCTGATAAATACCATAAACAATCTTGCTTTTATGGTAAATCTCACTTTCAGGAGAATTGAGGTATTTCGGTATTTTTTTGTCGGTTTTTAGTGTGCGAGCACCAAAACCAATGGGTCTGCCAGATAGGTTGTGAATGGGGAAAATAACACGGCCACGATAAGTATCATACTTTTTAGTGTCGCGCTCTTTAATCAAACCTGTTTCTAGCAGGTATTCTGTTTTATATCCTTTGGATTCTGCTGATTTTAGAAATGCATCCCATTCATCGGGAGAGTATCCCAATTTAAATGTCTGGATGGTTTCTTCTGTAAATCCACGTTCTTTAAAATAACTCAGTCCAATTGCTTTTCCAGCCTCTGTTTTTAGGAGTTGCTCTTGAAAAAACTCTTGGGCGTAGTCGTTTACAATGTATAAACTCTCACGTTTGTTCTGTTCTTCTTTCTGCTCGTCAGAAACATTTTCTTCCTCAATCGGAATGTTGTATTTCTTGGCCAAATATCGCAGTGCCTCTGGATAGGTCATCTGCTCATGATCCATCAAAAAGGTTACTGCATTTCCACCTTTACCAGAACTAAAATCTTTAAAGATCCCTTTCGAAGGAGAAACAAAAAACGAAGGTGTTTTCTCGTTAGAGAAGGGACTGAGCGCTTTGTAGCTAGATCCTGATTTTTTGAGATGTACAAAATCGCCCACAACTTCTTCGATGCGGGCTTCAGCCATGATAATATCAATGGTTTGTCTTGTAATCATCTCTAATTACTTACTTATCGTAATTAACTTCTTTTTCCAGTTTACCCTGTCTGTCCCAAAACTTCCAAAGGCCAACTTCTTTACCATCTTTGTATGATCCTTCGTAGCGTTTTTGTCCGTTTTCGTACCAAACAGTTCTTTTTCCATCGTTTTTTCCGTGTAGGTAGGAGCCTTCGCTCCACAAAGTACTATCTGGAAAATAAGCTTTCCAGGCACCATGTCTTTTACCATCGGCATCTAAATTTCCTTTCATAGAAAGTGATCCATCTTTATGAAAGACCATTTCACTGTTCGGAATAGTGTCATCTCCTTTTACTGTGTATGAGATAACTGATTTTCGGTCTCCGTTTGGAAAGGTAGACTCTACTTGATCGATGGTTTGAGTTGGCTGGCAACTCAGTAAAGTTGAAAATAATACGATTGTAAGAACAGGTAAATTAAACTTCTTCTGCAACCACATCTTGAATTTCAGGCATAAATCGATTAAACAAATTCTTAATTCCGCCTTGCAATGTTGCCGATGAAGAAGGGCAACCACTACAAGCACCACTCATACGAACGGTTAAAATACCATTTTCATATGATTTAAAGTGAATAGCACCACCATCACCCTCTACTGCCGGACGAACATATTCTTCTAGCAGGTTGATTATTTTTTCTTCTGCTTCGTTTTGAGGCATGGCAGTAACTTTTACTTGCTTTTCTTCGCCTTCTTCGTTAGTAACTGTGTGTTGCGTTTCAACCGGTGGTTTGGTAAATATTTCGTTTCCAGCTTGTAAATAGTTGGTTAAGTATTCTCTTAGTTCTAAAACCACATCATCCCACTCAACAAAATCAGCTTTTGTGATAGACACAAAATTGTTTGAGAAGAATATACTTTCTACAAATGGGAAGGTGAATAAAACACGAGCTAAAGGTGCTTCTTCACACTCCGATTCATTTTTATATTCTACTGTAACTCCATACTTTACCAAGATTTTATTGGCAACGAATTTCATCACATTTGGGTTAGGTGTACTTTCGGCATATATGGTAACAGGAATGACTTTTTTCTCCATTTTTCAGATAGCTTTGTTGGTGCAAAGTTAAATTAGATTAAAGAATGGCACTGATTAAAAGTTGCAGAGGTTTTGAACCCGAAATTGGAGACGATTGTTATTTGGCTGAAAACGCTACAGTAGTTGGAGATGTTGTTTTAGGCGACCAATGTAGTGTTTGGTTTAATGCTGTTATCAGAGGAGATGTAAACTCCATCAGGATTGGAAAT
Organism: uncultured Flavobacteriales bacterium; assembly: GCA_913045895.1. Taxonomy (GTDB): domain Bacteria; phylum Bacteroidota; class Bacteroidia; order Flavobacteriales_G; family Salibacteraceae; genus UBA6049. The sequence continues at coordinate 2,223 of CAJWSQ010000042.1, forward strand.
AAGGTAAATATTCAAGATGGTGCAGTTTTACATTGCACTTATGAAAAAACCAAATTGAATATTGGCAATAACGTTTCTATCGGTCATAATGCATTGGTACATGGTTGTACCATAAATGACAACGTTTTGGTTGGAATGGGATCTATTGTGATGGACAATGTTGTTGTAGAAGAAAATGTGTTGATTGCAGCAGGTGCCGTTGTTCTAGAAAATTCTCACCTAGAAAGTGGATATGTTTATGCTGGTATTCCAGCTAAAAAAGTGAAGGCTCTAAGTCCAGAATTGTTTGAAGGAGAAATAAAGCGAATTGCAAATAACTACTTGAAGTACTCAGGATGGTTTAAAGAGGAGTAACCTCTGCATCGATATTCAAAACTTCTTTAAGGATTGAATTCATTACGGTTGGATTTCCGTTGATGTAAAATTGATCCTTTTCTTTTTCACTATGATTGAGGAGGTTGTGACTTTTGAGAATAGATTTTGTTTGTCGAGCTACAGCTTCTCCCGAATCAATAATTTCAACATCTTTAGGTGTTAGCTCTTGAATCTGATCTTTCAGAAAAGGGTAGTGGGTACAACCTAAAACAATGTAATCAACTTCATTGTCAATCATGGGTTGTAAATGTTTTTGAAGCAAGGCAGTCATCTCTACTGAATTCTTCTTGCCGGCTTCAATAAGCTCAACCAGTCCTTTTCCTACTTGAATGGTTGTTTCTACATCTTGCCCAAAACGCTGATATGTTTCTTGAAATAGCGTGCTGTTTAGTGTTCCTCTTGTTGCTAAAACTCCAACTTTTTTTCTAGAAGATTGTAGAGCTGCAGGTTTAATGGCAGGCTCTATGCCAATAAACGGAACTTGAAAAGATTGGCGCAGTTTTTTAACAGCAATTGTAGTGGCAGTGTTACAAGCAACAACAATTAGTTTACAGCCTTTGTCAATCAAAAATTGACTGTTCACAAAAGAGAATCGTTCAATGTCTTCAGGAGGTCTTTCACCGTACGGAGCATGGTTGCTGTCAGCTAAGTATATGAACTGTTCTTTGGGTAACATTTTAACCAGTTCATGGTAAATGGTTAACCCTCCTATTCCAGAATCAAATATGCCTATTGGTGCTGACGACATGACTAGAAACAAAAAACATCTCCGAAGAGATGTTTTTCTATTTATTGAATTCCTAAGTGTTTCTTAACTAACGGAAGTAAATCGTTTCCATCAGGATAATGAACGATAGCACCTGTACTGGTATCGAATACATATCCATATCCGTTTGCTTTTGCTACTTCATCAATTGCTTTTTGCGCTTTATCTAGTAAAGGTTGAAACAATTGCTGCTCTTTTTTAGATAATGAACCTTGAGCTTGTTGTTGAAATTCTTGGATTCTTTTTTCAAGATCACTGATTTCGCGCATTTTAGATTCTAAAACGATGTCGCCCCATACTTGCTCATTAGTTTGGTATTCAGTCACTTTTGCTTGGTATTCTGAACTCATTGTAGTCATTTGACTTTCCAATTGACGAGCATAAGCTTCTAAATCTTGTTGAACTTTTTTGCTTTCAGGCATGGCTTGTAATAACTCGCTTGAGTTAATGTGACCAAATTTCATGTCTTGTGCAACACTCGTTCCAATTAAACAGAACACCATTGCGATTGCGGCTAATAACTTTTTCATTTTCCTTCTTCTATTTTATGGGTGGTTGCCAAAATTATTCGTTTTGAGCAGATAATCCCAACTTTCGTAGAACCACATCACTTTTATCATACTTTGGGTCTGAGTAAAGCATATTGGTGTTGGTTCCTTTATCGAAAATAACTGCGTAACTTCTTTCTTTTGCTAATTCATTGATGGCTTTAAATATCTCATCTTGTAGTGGTTGTATTAGTTCTTGCCTTTTTTTGAATAGCTCACCTTCAACCCCAAACTTATCGCGTTGATATTTTAAAACATCCTTTTTCTTTTCGGCAATTTCATCTTGCCTTTTTTGTTTCATTTCTGGAGTTAATAAAATCTGTTCAGCTTCAAATGCTTTTTCGAGTTTATTAATTTCCTCTTTTTTTGCTTCAACAGTCTCTTGCCATTTCTTTGAATATTCATTCAATTCAGCTTGAGCTTGTTGAAATGCTGGCATATTTTCCAAAATGTATTTTGAATCTACATATGCAAACCGTTGGCCAAAACTCGTGCCAAAACCTAAAAAGGTTAAAAGAACTAGTAATAAAAGGTTTTTCATAGCAGTGTTTGTTTTATAACTCTCCTAAGTTAGCTCCGATTGTAAAATGCACTTGTGATCTATCCATGTTTGGTGAAGTTGGTACATCATCAAATCTGTAACCCCAATCAAGACCTAATAGACCAAACATAGGTAAGAATACGCGGACACCTAGACCAGTGGAACGATACACATTGAATGGATTGTACGTATTCACATCTCTCCATGTATTACCTGCTTCAACAAAGCCCAGCACATATATCATTGCGCTTGGGTTAAGCGAAAGCGGGTATCTTAATTCCATGGTGTATTTGTTAATGATGGTACCACCAGTGGCACTTCCATTGGTTCTTGGTGATAAACTTTGATCGTCATAACCTCTTAACGCAATAATTTCTCGAGCATCAAGTGAATACCCTGTTAAACCAGAACCACCTAAATAAAAACGTTCAAATGGACTAGTATTTACTTGAGATGAATATTTAAACATTCCTCCAAATCCAACTTTGCTGTAGAGAACCAGTTTGTCTATCAAAGAAATATACCAAGCGGAGGTAAATTTCCACTTATTGTATTCAACAAACTTAAATTGTTCCTCATTAGTTAATGTTGAGTAATCCTTTCCATTAAACCATGAGTAAGGTGGTGTTAGTTGAACTGTGAAGCTATTTTGAGAACCACTCTTAGGATAGTTGAGATCATCTATAGAAGATCTGGTCAGGTTGACCTTGTAAAAAATGTTGTTTGCATGTCCATTTGAAAAATCTTCAAATGCAGTCCAGTTATTTACGTTGTAGTTCTGATAACTCAACTCTTGATACAATTGAAAGTGATCATCAGGCCATCTTAGTCTTCTACCTAAACCTACTGATAGACCATAAATATCTATCGCTCTTCTGTCGGGGTTTGAAATTTGATCTCCTGACTCGTCAGTAACATTTCTTCTTTCTCCATTAGATTGGATAGAATAATAGGTACTAATCGAAAATGCGTTTGGACGTTTTCCACCCAACCAAGGCTCTGTAAATGATATAGAATAGGATTGATAAAATCTACCACTTGTTTGAGCTCTTAGGCTTAAACGTTGACCGTCACCTGAAGGAAGCGGTCTCCATGCTTCTTTATTAAATAAATTTTGAATACTGAAGTTTGAGAACGAAAGCCCAAGTGTTCCTACCAAACTTCCGGCACCATAACCACCAGATAATTCAATTTGATCAGAAGGTTTCTCAGCTACTAAGTAATCAATATCAACAGTACCATCTTGAGGATTAGGCTTTGGTTTCACGTCCATTGCTTGAGGATCAAAATACCCCAAGAGCGATAATTCTTGTTGTGTTCTGATAATATCAGATCGAGAGAACAAATCACCTGGTTTGGTTCTTATTTCTCGTCTAATTACGTGGTCATTGGTTTTCGTATTACCAATTATATTAATTCTATTGATTCGTGCCTGTTGACCTTCGTAAATCCGAATTTCAAGATCAATACTGTGGTTTTCAACATTGGTCTCAACAGGGTTAACCTGGAAGAATAAATAACCATTATCCATATAAAGTGAACTAACGTCAAGCCCACTTTGATTCATGAAAAGGCGTGTTTCTAATTTTTCAGGATCGTATACATCTCCATTATCAATACCTAAGATGGTTTGAAGATGTTTGGTTGTATATTTTGTGTTACCAATCCATTTGATATCGCGGAAATAGTATTTATTTCCTTCATCTATTTTCATGTAGATTTTAAGATTCTTCTCGTCATAATTAACTACAGAATCTTCAACAATTTTAGCGTCTCTATACCCTTTGGACTGATATTTGGCAATTACGGTTTCTTTATCTGTTCTGTAATTACTACGAATGAATTTAGACGACTTGAAGATGCGCAATCGAACGCGGTTTGAGAAATAATCTCCAAGCATATCTGAAATTGTATCCTTGTCGGCTTTAAAAACTCCATATTTAAAGAAATCAACTAAGAATTGATCCATCTTATCAAATGGCTTGAATAAACTACGGTCTTTAGTTTCTTTCATAGCCCTTTTTACGGCACCGTCAGTTAATTCATTGTTTCCTTCAACTACGATTTCTTTGATTTTTACTTTTTTACGCTTGTCAACATTTATGATTAGCATCACGTGATTGCTGAAAAGAGTATCTTCTTTTTGGATTATTTCAACCTTCGTATTGTAAAACCCCTTGTCAACGAAGTGGTTTCTAATCGTTGACTTTGTGTTGTAAATGATGTTTTTTGTAACAACTTTTTCTTTGTAGAGATTGATTTCTTCTCTAATATCGTCTGCTTCAGATTTAGATACGCCTTCAAGTCTAAACCTTGATAATCTAGGTTGTTCAGAAACTTCAAAATCCAAGTAGATTTTATTTCCAATGATTTTAGTGTAGGATACTTGTACGTTTGAGAATAAGCCTTGATCCCATAGGTTTTTAATGGCTTTAGAGACATCAAGTCCAGGCACGGTGATTTCGTCTCCAATAGTTAAACCAGTTAGTAGGATTAAAGCATTGGGATCTAGCGTTTTAGTTCCAGATACCGTAATTCCTCCGAGTGTATATGTTTGCGGGTTGCTGTAATCAATAGATTGATTAGATTGCCCCATCATGTTTAGCTGTGCTACCGCATTTTGTGAGACAAAAATGGATAGAATAGCAAATAGTGCTGCGAAAATCCGGTAATTAAACCTGTTCACTAGTTTTCCCAAATCTTCTTTCTCTTTTTTGATATTCAATGATTGCCTGATATAAATCGGGTTTTCTAAAGTCTGGCCAATATTTATCTACAAATATTAACTCTGTATATGCTAATTGCCACAACAAGAAGTTGCTTATTCTGTATTCGCCACTTGTTCTGATCATTAATTCTGGATCAGGATAATTTGCGGTTGCTAAATGATCTGAAAAGCACTTTTCATCTATTGATTCAATTGCAAGATTATTTTCTTTAACTTCTTGTGCAATTGTTTTAACAGCATTTAAGATTTCCCATCTAGCACTATAACTTAAAGCTAAAATCAAACTCATACCTGTGTTTGTTTTTGTGCTTTCCATGGCAGATTTTAATTCTTTTTGACAATTTTTTGGAAGACTATTTAAATCTCCAATTGCCTTTAAACGAATGCCATTTTTATTTAGTGTAGGGACTTCTTTATGAATGGTTTTGACTAGAAGTTCAAATAATGCTTGAACTTCTAATCGAGGTCTGTTCCAGTTCTCGGTTGAAAAGGCATATAATGTTAAAACTTCAACACCGAGTTCTGCTGATCCTTCGATACTATCTCTTACAGCATCTAATGCACTTCGATGCCCAAATATCCTTGCTTTTCCTTTGGTTTTAGCCCAACGACCATTACCATCCATGATGATTGCAATGTGCTTTGGAACGGCATCTTTATTTATTGATTCTAGTGCTGTCATACAGTCTTAATTCCGATGTCACTTTTTTGACAAAGGCTGCAAATATACTTTATAATTTGTCCTGATTAAAATGACAACGGTGTGGATTAACAGTTAGATTAAATGTTAACGTAACTCCCACAAAACTATACCAATCGGTTGTTTTTGAATTTCCACGTTGAGTACCCCAATTAGAACCATCACTACCTTGTTGCATCACACTTCTATCTGAAAGTTTCCGGGTAGTTTGATTTAATTCATTTGGGTTTTCTGGGTAGACAGAACTTACATCGTCAATATAGTCAGTAAATGTTTGCCTCAAACCGTACTCGAATGAAACTAAAGTTCTTTGTGAAACTCTTAACTTACAGCCTACTCCAAATGGAATTGATACACCTATCCTAGAATATTCTTCACCTTCAGTTTTTAGAGGCTGAAGTTCATATTCGTTTCCGTCTAATTCTGTTTTTGGGTTGAAATAGAAACCGCCAATACCAATAAATACAAAAGGTGTGAATATATCTGCTTGCCTAAAAGCACTTGGTGGATTGAAAGGATTGAATTTTCTAAAATTGAATTCTATTCCAGCGCTCAACTCGTATATACGAGTATAAAAGCTTAGATTACGTTGTTGTTGAAATGGATCATTGGATTCAGAGTCTGATCCAGATAGGTTGCCAATATTGAGCGAGCCTCTTAAAGCCCACCTACTATTTAGCACTTGTCTAGCGATTAAACCTACAGCCAAGTGATTGTTAGAAGGTTTTAAATGTTGTGACGGATTGAGGTCACCATTATAATAAGAAATACCCCCAAAGGCACCTATTTCAAAGTACCTTTGAGAGTATACATTTATAGTAATAATACTGAATAAAATTGCCAGTAGTAATTTCATCATTGCGTTATAACGCTACCGGCTCAAATATAGTCTTAGAATCTGGTTCTACCTTTTCTTCCAGACTTAAATTTATATCCTAGAGTTAAAAATCCGAACATATAAGTATCACTATATTCAGATCCTCCGCGGATGCCACCCGCTCCTCTTGGAGGTAAATCTTGTCCATCACTAGAAATTCTTTTGTCTGCCATTTCAACAGCTTGGTCGCCATAAGCAGCTCTCAGTGCGGTTGGATCGTAGTAAGAAGTACTTACGTCATCCAGATAGTCTGTAGATGTCATACGGATACCGTACTCAAATCCAAGAGACCATTGTCTGTTGATTGCGTACTTAAACCCGATACCTACAGGCATAGTTACAGCTACTTGAGAATAATCTGCTGGTCCACCCGGAAGGCCTTGACCTTCAGTGTTTAAATCAGCTAAGTCAACCCAGTCGCCATTTGCGTCTTCACCTTGTGGATTGTAATAAAACAAACCAATTCCAGCAAAAACGTAACCTGCAAGCTTAGATCCGCCACCGCCTTTCATGCCTGGCACACGATATGCTGAGCTTGAAGACTCTTTCAAGAAATAGAACTCTCCTTGGATGGATCCTTCTATAACTGGAGACCTAAAATTAAGGTTTCTGTTTTTACGGCTTTCATTACCAGCTTCGGCATCATCACCGTAAACCTGACAGTACATAATATTGCCTTTTAATGCAACCCGTTCAAGCAATCGATATCGATAGGACGCTCCAAATGCAGGACGTGTAACCGAAAATTGGAAATCTCCAAATCGAGAACCGTCTCCTGTGGTTGCACCACCGAGATCACCCATGTAATTGGCTCCGCCTAGGCTAATAGATACTTCGTGCCTATAGCGTTTCCAACGCTGAGCTTGAGTTTGGGTAGAAAATAAGACAAGAAAAAGGGGGAAGATTAAGAAGAGGGGTAAACTTCTTCTTGTCATAAATGTTGAGATCGTTTGGACGCAAATATAAACGTATTATCTAAAATACAACCAAATGATTCATTTATTTTCAAAAAATAAATTCTAACTCAACTATTATCGTTTGCGTTTAATAGAAAACAGAACGATTTTTTGATCAGCAGCTAATTTGTAATTTAATGTGACAAAGAAGTTAAAATATACATCATTATTATCAGGATTACCTCTAATGCCTCCTGGTATACCTCTAGCTCCAGATAATCTTTTATCAGCCATTTGAGTTGTTAAGGCACTTATGTCTTCTGAGGTTTGACTGAAGTCGTAGTAAGTATCACTTACATCGTCTAGGTAGTCTGTGTTTGTGTAGTTAACACTGGCTTCAAATCCGATATTAAGTTGTCTGTTTATGATCCATTTTGCACCAGCGCCAATTTTAAATGCTACACCAAATGATCCATATTCAGATGGGCCACCTTCTAGTCCTTGTCCCTCAGTGTGTAACGGTCTAAGTCTATACCAATTGCCGTTTTCAGCTTCGCCCAATGGGTTGTATAAGAAAGGTGCTATGCCTGCAAGTCCATAAAATCCCATTTCAGGACCTTTATGACCTCTTCGTTTTGCTCCAAGAGTATTGAGTTTTCCTAGAGGTTCTTGTTTGAAATAATATTCAAATTGCAAGCCTAGCTCGTAAATGTTTGTTCTAAAGTTGAGGTTTCTATTCTTTCTGCCTTCGTTTCTTGAGAATTCATCAGAACCAGAAATTTGGATATATGAAAGGGATGACTTGAAAGATATTTTTGGTGATATTCTGTATCTGTATCCGATTTGAACGGCTGGACGTGTTGCAGCTAAGTTTAAATCTTTCACATAACCACCGTCACCAGAGCCACCACCAACATCAGTAAAGCAGTTGGCAATACCTAGTCCAAAAGAAAATTCATGACGATAAAATCGCCACAATTGTGCATGGGATTCACTGACCCCAAGAAGTAAAAGGGATAATAATAAAAGGCGTAGCATAATTGGTTTAAGGAATTAATGCTACCTGCGAAGATAATTTTATTTACGATATAGAATCAATTTCTTTTATCTAAACCCCAATTCAACTTATTTCTTAATGTAGTTAAATATGTATGTCCAGGAAGTTGAACAAGTTTTAGTTGTTTTTTGTGTGTAGTTAATCTCAGTACAATATCCTGAGAAATCACCTCAGTTCTGGAGTCTAATGAGAGAAGTAGGTTTTGAGATCTAGACTCTACTCTAAAGGTTAATTGAGCATTATCTGGTATTACAACTGGTCTTACATTTAAATTGTGTGGAGCTATAGGGGTTAGAATCAAGTTATGAGACCCTGGGAAAACAATTGGTCCATTACAACTCATTGAGTATGCAGTAGATCCAGTTGGGGTTGAAATAATTAGTCCATCTGCCCAGTATGAATTTAGAAATTCATTGTTCATGTAAGCATGAATGGTGATCATTGATGAGGTGTCATTTTTGTGGATAGTCATTTCATTTAATGCAAAATTGAAATCTCCAAATAAATCTAAGTCGGTATCTAGCTGAATAACTGTTCTGTTTTCAATGGAATATTTTTTTTGGTACATCAATTCTAGTGCATCCTCTAACTCATGAGATGAGATTCTAGATAAAAAACCTAATCTACCTGTATTTAAACCGATGATAGGAATTCCTGACTCAAAAACATATTTAGCACCATCTAAAAATGTACCATCACCACCAATGGAAATGAATAAATCTATGTTAAGTTGTGAGATATCATTTGGGGTAGAAAAAACGGGGTAATCATGATTAATTTCAAAAACGTCTGCCAGTAATTTTTTAAACCGATCAGATATATAAATCTCAACACCTTTGCTTTCTAAAAAATGAAATAGCTTGTGAATGTCTTTTTCGTAATCGAAAGAAATTTCTTTAGCGTATAGAGCAACTTTTTGCATCAAATAGATTTATTAAAGTGTAGATAAAATCCGTTATCTCCTTCGGTATTTAGTGAGAATTCAGTTCGGATCACAATATCGTAATAAGTTACAAAATCTAATCCTATTCCATAACCTAAAAGCAGTTTATTTGATAGACTGTTCTGTTGGTTGTATATATCATCAAAGGCGTAGCCTAAATCTGCAAATACATTAATGTAGGTTGCGTAACTGATGGTATTGAATTTTTTAAATGGAATAAAATCAAACGTCTTAAAACCAGGTTTGATTAGCTCGTACTTCAGATTGTTTTTCGTGAGCAAAAAATGTTGAGCATCCATCACATACAGTTCATAACCACGAACAAAATTATTTCCATAACCCAATCCTCGTTGATATTTATAAGCAGGCTTTTCTAGTAAATTGGTCATGGCTGTTACACCATTGGCATAATATAATCTTTTGAAAAGATGAAAGTGATTGTTGAATGTTACTTCAGCTTCTAAGAGATTTACATCATGGTCTAATATACCTAGTCCGCGTTTAACGGCACTAAATTGAAACATGGTTCCCGTAAGTGGATAATCGATGTAATTTCTTTTATCAAACTTAAACAAGTAGCTCAATCTTAGATATTCGTTTCTAAGATCGTTGTTGTTGAGGTACTCGTATGAAACAGTTTTTAATGTATCTGAAATGTGGGTATTGGTGTAACCTAGTGTAAATTCATTTCTTGAATACAGTTTACCTCTGATCGTGAGTCTAACGTTTCCGTAAAATTGCTCTTGAATATCATACTCTTCAACTTTCAGAAACTCACGTTTATTGTCTATGCTGGTGTAATTAACCTCTTTGTTTGATATATATCCACCGCTAAAACGAAGTCCCAGAGTTTTCTTTTTATTGATGTAGGGAAATTCATAAGCTGCTTCATAGGCTCTTTCAAATCCAGCTTTTACCGTTAGTTGGAGCAATTCATTGCGTCCTCTGAAGTTATGCCAATCGAGAAGGAGGCCGTAACTCAATCTATCAAAGTCTTTATTTTGCCACCAAGTATTGAAATTTCGATCAGCATTTTCAATTATTGGAATAGGCCATACATACCAGCGCTCTGATACAATAATGGTAAATGAAATTTCAGAATTATTGTAGCTAGGTAGAATGGTGACGATGTGAAACAAGCCCGTGTTGAACACATTATTCTTGCTCCGATCAGATAGGTAATTCAACCGTTCGCTTTGAATGGAATCTCCAACTTGAAATTCCAACTCACGAAGAATAATATAATCTTTTGTGATTTTATTTCCCTGAAGATTTATTTCAGAAACTATCCAGCTTTGAGTAGAATCTTTTTCTTGAGCCTGAGCTGAGAAAAAGATCAGTATAGCAGATAAAATCAGTGCAAATCGCAAAGAAATTAAATGTTTAAGAAGTTGATAAGGTTGTTGAATCGATCTTCTAAGTTATCGCTACTCTCAGAAATGTGGAAGCTACCAAAAATTTGATAATCGTATCTCTCAAAAGTTTGGATAACATCAGAAACATCTTGCTTGTTAAGCTTTACTGTAACTCTAATTCTATCTGTTTGAGGTGCAGAGGTAATGTAACTTCCCAATAGTTTTGCTCCGTTGCTTTCTACAATCTGAGCAATTTGCGACATGGAATAATCAACCTCATTTATTTCAACCATGATGATACCACCAGTATCACTAATTAGAGATAGCTCGCCAATTACTTCTACAATCTTAGTTAAGCTGATTGATCCTAAAAACGTGTCTTTATCATCACGAACACCGATACAGCTTAATTTTTGAGAACCTAAAATTTTTACAGCTTCAAAAACATGATCACCTGCATGAACACCAAAAGGTTCTATTGATCTTGTATGATCTCCAATAGTGTCATCCCAGTTATCAATGTCTAAAATGGCAGATTCGCTAATTAAACCAAGGTATTTACCCTCATCAATTATTGGCAAATGGGTCATCTTAAACTCATCCATCCAAGTACTTACCTGCTGACAATTGTCTTTAATGGTTAAGAATGGGATTTCGTCACTGATTAATTCCTGTACTAACATGCGATAATTTCAGGGGTTATACTATTAACTTCGCAAGCCAAAATTAGCTTTTTTCATGACCAAACTTAGCGTAAATATCAACAAGGTGGCCACCCTACGTAATGCAAGAGGCGGTAATGTACCTAACGTAATAAATGTGGCAAAGGATTGTGAACGTTTCGGAGCACAGGGAATAACTGTACATCCACGTCCTGATGAGCGCCACATTACACGAAAAGATGTGTATGTTTTAATGGAGGTTGTTCAAACGGAATTCAACATTGAAGGTTACCCATCTGAAGATTTTATTCAAATGGTTTTAGAAGTTAAACCAGCACAAGTAACATTGGTTCCAGATCCTCCGGGTGTTTTAACGTCAAATGCAGGTTGGGATACCATTGAGCATGAAGCTTTTTTAACTGAAATCGTATCGAGGTTTAAAAACGCTGGAATTAGAACTTCGATTTTTATTGAAACCGACTTGGATAAAATTGAAGGTGCTGCTAAAACTGGAACCGATCGTGTTGAACTTTACACAGAGGATTACGCAAGCAATTATTCGGTAGATCGAGAAAAAGCCATTGCTCCTTATGTTCTTGCAGCTCAAAAAGCCAACGAATTGAGTTTAGGTTTAAATGCTGGCCACGATTTGAGCTTAGAGAACTTGAACTATTTCGCTAAAAACATTCCTGGGTTGTTAGAGGTTTCAATTGGACACGCATTAATTGCAGATGCGTTGTATTTCGGGTTGGAAAACACCATTCAGATGTATTTAAGAGAATTGATGGTATGAAATTGAATTATAAGAGATTGGGCGAAGGTGAGCCGCTTATCATTATGCACGGTTTACTTGGTATGTTAGACAATTGGATGTCTTTGGCAAAAGAGTATGCTGAGCATTTTGATGTGATTTTAATTGATGCCCGAAATCATGGGCATTCTCCTTGGAGCGATGAACACAATTACCAAGTAATGATGGAAGATATTGATGAATTGATTTCGGATTTATCTCTTGGTGAAGTCAATCTCTTAGGTCATTCAATGGGAGGTAAGGCTGTGATGAAATATGCACAGAACCATCCTTTAATGGTAAACAAGTTAATTGTTGCCGACATAGGGGCTAAGTCTTATAAACCGCATCATCAGCAAATAATGGACGGATTGAAAAATGTGCCATTAGATCAATTAGATAAACGCACAGAGGCTGATGAGTATTTGGCTGAATACATTCCTGAAATGGGTGTACGCGCATTCCTGATGAAAAGCCTTTACTGGAAAGAGAAAGGTCAATTGGCTTGGCGATTCAATTTGGATGTACTCGAAAAGTCTTTGGTTGAAATTGGAGAATCAATTATGGATGCTCCTTTTGACGGAGAAACACTTTTCATTAAAGGTGGTAATTCCAATTATATCAAAGATGAAGACATCAAAGATATTCAGGCAATCTTCCACGATGTTCAATTTGAAACTCTTAAAGGAGCAGGACACTGGCTACATGCAGAAAAAAGAGAAGAGTTTTTAGAAAAAACCCTTCAATTCCTGATGTCTTAGTCAAAGTCTAACGTCAACTTAAAGCGAAGTACACGACCATTGCCAGCATCGGCAACGTAGAGTATTTCATTCATGTAAGCTGCACCCATTGGGTTGTTAAACTGTGTCGCACCAATTCCTTCACCACCAAAAGACACTTTTACGTATTTGGTTGAATTGGCCCCAGCTGGAGGCTGAACACCTTCTAAACCCGTTCCAGTAAATTGGTAAAGCGAATCTGTTTCAGTATCTGTGATAAAGATGTAGTTCGATCCATCTCCACTAATCGAAATATCAACCGGATTAATAAACTTGTTGGCTTCTGTTATAAAACCATCTGCTAGAGAAGTATCCTCACCAACATTATTTGCTGGAATATAATCTACACCAAAATCAGTTTCTGAGTAGATAATCTCTCTGAATTTGTACTCCGTTTCATCACCAGAAACTACCACCATGAAATCTCTTGTATCAGTGATATTTAATTGAGGATGAACAACATTACAAATGATTGCTTCAGGAGATTTAAAGAAGTCTGAATATAAAGCTCCTCCTGATGAAATAGAAATCGGTGTTACGTAATTGTCGTCTTCATCAAACAACAGAACCGCATTATCTGGTCCACCAAACTGATTGTTATTGTTTCTTTCTCCTTTTCGAGTAACGTAAAACTCGTTGGTACTCATAAATGCAATTCCTGTAAACTGAGTAATTGCATCGTTTGATGAGAATGAGTTTTTGAAATAAAACGGGTGAACAATCTCGTTTGTGATTCGTGCATTATTGATTCCGTAACCTAAAATCCCTTTCAGGTCAATTCTGTAAATGCAAGAAAGTGTGTAAGGTGCTTGGATTACACGCACTGGCACTCACGCAGGCCAAAGCCATGATCAACAACCGCAAAACTGTCGGGGGGGGGCTGTGGACGTATAGCATATTTCTCGAGGCGTTCGAGCAGCAG
>CAJWSQ010000043.1 GCA_913045895.1 uncultured Flavobacteriales bacterium
GACCCGAATGATGCTGATGCAAAATTCAATTTAGCCATTGCAAACGAGCAAATTGTAGATGAAATTGAACCGCTTCCTACTCTATTTTACGAAAACTGGATTAAGGCATTTGAAAACACGTTTTCATCTGATGGCTGGGCATTGTTTAGCGTTATTTTCTTTTGGATAACAACAGCTACAGTACTCTTTTACCTACTAACTCGCTCAGTGCTTGTTAAAAAGTTAACCTTCCTTTCTTCGATTTTAACTGTTATCTTTATTGGGTTAGGATTGTGGCTTGCAGTAAAGCAACACAACCGAATTACCAAAACAAAATCAGCCATCATTTTTAATGAGGTTGTGAATGTAATGAGTGAACCTTCAGATAAAAGTACTCGATTGTTTGTTGTACACGAAGGTTTGAAAGTCAATGTATTAGACCAATTAAACGGCTGGTACAAGGTTTCGCTTCAAAACGGAAGTATTGGATGGATACCTGAAGATGCATCTCAATCTATCTAACGTACTAGCCATCAGCGGTTAATAACTTCCCCTACATAAGTTGGTATTTTTAACTAATTTCGCGGCCTGTAAAAACAGGAGAATCTATTATGTCAGTAACAACATCGTTAGAAATCAAAATCACCCAAACACAAAACTCAAAATTGGATACCTTCAACCAAAATGAGTTGGCGTTTGGCAAGGTTTTTTCCGACCACATGTTTGTAGCTGATTTCGTTAATGGCAAATGGCAAGACCTACGAATCGAACCTTTTGCTGATTTGGTAATGAGCCCTGCAAATAGCATGATCCACTATGGTCAGTCTATTTTCGAAGGCTTAAAAGCGTACAAAGGAATTAACGGTGAAGTCTTGACTTTCCGTCCAGAAATGAACGCTGCCAGAATGAACGAAAGCGCAATTAGAATGTGCATGGCTGAGTTGCCTCAAGATATCTTCATGGAAGGTTTAAAGGCGCTCTTAACGATCGACAAAGATTGGATCCCTAGCGTACCGGGAAGTTCTTTGTACATCAGACCATTCATGTTCGCTATGGACAATGTATTAGGTGTAAGACCTTCTGAATCTTACAGATTCATGATCATTGCTTCTCCGAGTGGTGCTTACTACTCCGAACCAGTAAGAGTTAAAATTGAGAACCATTTCTCAAGAGCTTGCGCTGGAGGAACTGGAGCTGCAAAAGCTGCAGGAAACTATGCAGCTGCACTTTACCCATCTAAATTAGCTAAGGAACAAGGTTTCCACCAGTTGATTTGGACCGATGCTAAAGAGCATAAGTACATCGAGGAAGCTGGAACCATGAACGTTATGTTTATGCTTGATGGCAAATTGGTGACTTCTCCTTTAACGGCAACAATTCTTCCTGGAGTAACTCGCGACAGTGTTTTGAAACTGGTTGCTTCTTGGGGATATGAAGTTGAAGAAAGACGTTTGAGCGTTGATGAACTAATCGAAGGAGCTAAAAGTGGCAAACTTACCGAAGCCTTTGGTGTAGGTACCGCTGCAACAATTGCTCAAATTTCTGCTATCGGTTATGAAGATGAAATCTTTGAACTTCCAGCAGTAGAATCACGTGAGGTTTCTCCTCGTATCTTCCAATTTATGGAAGATGTAAAACGTGGTAAAATAGCTGACGAATTCGGCTGGATTATGGAGATATAATCCCATCGTAAAAACAACATTAAGAAAGGAGAAGCTACACTTCTCCTTTTTTATTTATAATCATTGAATTTGTAAATTGAACAAATTCAATAAAATGCCCGTACTTATTTGAAGTATCCCACTAATATTTCGGGTTAATATCATGTATCATTTAATTATTCATATATAAAACAGAGAGACCAACAAGGCATGTCAGAAACCAAGCGAGCACGCACTTTTGGTGTAAACAACTTCAAAAAAATACCACAAATCGAGCAATACCTTACCCCCGATCAAATCGAGGCTATCGAGGTAGTGGGAAACGTACTCCCATTTAAAGTAAATACGTACGTGGTTGATGAGTTGATTGAATGGGATAATGTACCAAACGATCCCATCTTTGTGTTAACATTCCCTCAAAAAGAGATGCTTAGTCCTGAGCATTTCTCTCGCGTCCAACACGCTCTAAAAGAAAATCTTCCTAAAGGTGAATTAAAGGAAATTGTGAATGAAATCCGTATGGATTTGAATCCACATCCTGCCGGTCAGATGGAAATGAACGTTCCTGAAGTTGACGGTTATAAACTTACTGGAATTCAACATAAGTACCGCGAAACCATGTTGTTTTTCCCGAATCAGGGACAAACATGCCATAGCTACTGCACTTTCTGTTTCAGATGGCCACAATTTGTTGGAATAGACGAGCTGCGTTTTGCCATGAAAGAATCTGAATTGATGGTGAAATACCTCAAAGAGCATCCAGAAATTACAGATGTATTGTTTACGGGTGGTGATCCTATGATTATGAGCACCAAACAATTGGAAAGCTATGTGCTTCCTATTATTGAACAAGTACCTCACGTTCAAACCATTCGTTTTGGTTCTAAAGCTTTGAGTTATTGGCCATACCGTTTCACACACGAGCGCGACTCAGAAGAATTGTTGGCTTTATTCCGTAAGATTCAAGAAGCTGGTAAACATGTGGCATTTATGGCGCATTTCAACCATCCGCAAGAATTGAAAACGGATGCATTGAAAGAAGCTGTAGCTACATTACGTGAGAATGGTGTTCAAATTAGAACGCAATCTCCTATCATGCGCAACATCAACGATTCTTCAGATGCTTGGGCTAAAATGTGGAAAGAACAAGTGCGTTTGGGTATGATTCCTTACTACATGTTCTTAGCTCGTGATACAGGTGCGCAAGATTACTTTGCTGTTCCATTGGTTAGAGCATGGGGAATCTTCAAAAAAGCTTACGAACAAGTAAGTGGAATTGCAAGAACCGTTCGTGGACCAAGTATGAGCGCTGAGCCAGGTAAAGTTCAAATCTTGGGAGAAACCGAAATCAACGGTGAAAAAGTATTAGGTCTTCGCTTTATCCAAGGACGTAATCCAGAGTGGGTTCACAAGCCATTCTTTGCTGAATACGATGAAAAAGCCATCTGGTTAGATGATTTAAAACCAGCATTTAACCAAGATGAATTCTTCTTTGAAGCAGATTACAATGCCATGAAAGAAGAAGCTATGCAAGAATTAGAAATTGCAGAATAACAAGTCTTTTAGGTAAGGCTAAAATTCATATTTCAAAGCCATTTGAGTTGGAAGCATCCACTTGAATGGCTTTTTTATATCAAAAGCAAATTCACAAATCGTAGGTAAAGTTCAGATTTCAAAATCTACCGAATTATTGTTTCTTTGCGGCCTGATTGCGATGCGTACCTGCAATCTAGAAAAACATCCAAGTATTCCACGACCATCCCAAAACCAGTAAATATATGAGTGATAGAATTAAGATTTATTCGGAGATTGCCCCGCTAAAAAAAGTATTGGTTCATAGCCCTGATGGTGGTATTGGACACGTTCCTGCTGGTAAATTACACGAGTGGTTGTATGACGACATCATTGATGTAAAAGCCAGTCAGCGAGAATATGCCGCTTTTCAAGCGTTATTGCTTTTGTTCTTGAATCCGGATAAGCTTTTTATCGATAATGGTTTCGTTCTTAAAAAGAATGGTAACAAGCGTAAAGTTGATGGAAAGAAACTATTCGTCAACAATCCAGAAAAAGAAGGTTACTACTTAACTGGATCAAACTTTGAAAGCGCAAACGTAGTTGACACTCAATTCGTTTTGCAACAAATGATGGCTCAAAATAAAGAAGCTGCTCGTGATTTAATCGTGAGTATTTGCGCCATCGAAGAGTTACACCCATACCGTAAAACAGATTTATTAGCGATGTTAAAAGCTGGTGAGTCTGATAGTCAATTCTACATTGAAGTTGTAAAAACACTTTTAACAGGTAAGTTGGAGTATGAACTCAACACACAAAATGAGTTACGCAAACTACCTGAAAACGAATACCGCTATATCTTCCCTCCTATACCGAACTTCATTTTCACTCGAGATATTGGTGTTACAATTGGAAATCACTTGTTGATTACCAAGCCAAAATTCGAAATCCGTAAACGCGAAGTACTGTTGTTCCGCTTTATTGCTGAAAACTACTTGTGTGATGATGTGGAGAAAATCATCTCGGTAACTGAAGATGACGAGTTCTTCCAAATTGAAGAGAAAAACCAAGAGGAATATCGTGTAAGCTACGAAGGTGGTGATATCATGATGATTTCTGATCGTCACGTATTGATTGGTTGTAGTGAGCGAACTTCGCCTTATGCCGTTCAAAAATTAGTTCACCGCTTGTTCTGGGAAAACATCAAAACTGGCCATGAACACGGAATTGATACCGTTTCAGTAATCCGAATTGGAGAGAAACGTGCTCAAATGCACATCGATACGGTGTTTACACACATTCGTGAAGATTTGTGGGTTGTACACAGTCCGTATTCTAAAGAATGGGTTGATGCTCAAAAAGAGAAAGACCGCCATACACGTGAATACAATGATGTGTTGATGCAGAAGTCTGCTGCACAAAAAGAGCGTGAAAAAGACTTGGTTATCTTCCAATTCCACTTGAATGAAGAAGGTAAAAAAATCAAGAAGCAATTCTGGAACAGCACCGATGAAAATGAGCGTCAACAACTGAAATCTCAATTCAAAAAATTAGATTTCTTATTGCGTACTGATGCCGATAAAAAATACACCAATGCAGGGAACTTCCACTTCCAGGAACAACCTGAAAACCTATCAGAATTACTCAAAATCATTTCTGTTGAAGAATTTGGCGTTGCCAGTGCTTCTGATGTGAAATTTGTGTTGAGTGGAGCTGGAAATGAGCCATTTGATGCTCGTGAGCAGTGGACAGATGCTTGTAACTTATTGACGCTTCGTCCTGGTGTTTCTGTTGGTTATGATAGAAACTACAATACCATAATTCACTTCAATGAAGTGGTTTCAGGCGAACCCGTTACTGAAGATCCAGACTTTGTGAAGTACATGATTGAGCAAAACAAAGATCGTTTCAGAGAGCGCAACGATAGCAATGGTAAGGAAATGGATATCGATCACGTTTTACACGTTTTCGACTTGTTTAAATACATTGTAGACAACAAATTGAGTTTAGAAGATACTCGAGCATTAATCGGTAAAATCAAAAACACATTGATTTTGATTCCATCGAAAGAATTGTCAAGAGCTCGTGGTGGTTCTCACTGTATGTCTTTACCAATCATCCGCGAATAATTAGAAATTGAATATGCAAACAACGCATCATATTTTAATGGTTCGTCCAGCTGGATTTGGCTACAATGTTGAGGCTGCTCAATCGAATGCATTTCAACATAAACCCGATGAAAACTCAGATATCACACAAGTGATTTTGGATGAGTTTGATGGATATGTAAGTGCTTTGCGAGATAAAGGTGTTGAAGTTCATGTTTTTGAAGACACTCCTTATCCTGTAAAGCCAGACGCTATTTTCCCGAACAACTGGATTACCATGCATGCCGATGGAACCATCACCTTATATCCGATGGCGGTTTGTAACCGAAGACATGAGGTTCGTGGTGATTTTGTTGAAAAGCTGAAGTCTGATTTCCGAGTAGAAAAAGTGGTTGATTTAACTCATTTAGAAGCTCAAAACCGATTTTTAGAAGGAACTGGTAGTATAATTTACGATCACGCCAATAAAACAGCTTATGCTTGCTTATCTCCAAGAACAGATAAACACGTATTTGAGGAATTGTGCGCATCTATGAGTTACAAACCTGTGACGTTTACCTCAGTGGATGGTAATGGCAAAGAAATTTACCATACCAACGTAATGATGCATGTTGGAAGTAAATGCGCTGTCGTTTGTTTAGAAAGTATTCCCAATCAAGATGAGCGTAAATTGGTTGAAACAAGTTTAACTGAAGCTGGTTTGGATATCGTTGATATCACTCTAGATCAAGTCAACCAGTTTGCAGGCAATATGCTTGAGGTAAAATCAAAATCTGGAGAAGCTATAACGGTGATGTCTCAAAGCGCATTGGATGCTTTAACAGAAGCTCAAAAAGAGCTACTTGCCAAAAGCACTACTCTATTGCCTGTACAAATCCCAACCATTGAAAACATAGGTGGCGGCAGCGCCCGATGTATGATGGCTGAGATTTTCTTACCCATGAAATAAAACAAAAAGCCACGCTAGTCAGCGTGGCTTTTTTACTAATCTATGTTTTCGATTAGTTATATCTTATTGTTTTTGGAATTTCACTTGATGTAATTGTGAATCTTGAGTTTGGAATAACATCCAGTATATGCCATTGGCCAAACCGTCAACGCGAACAGCATTTGCTTCACGATCAACATTTACTTCTTGTCCATTTACATTAATTACTCTCAATGTATTCCACTCAATTGCTTGATCTTTTAAATCGAAGTAAATCATGTCTGTTGCTGGATTTGGATAAACTTTAACTGTAGATCCAACAACATCATCAACACCTACAGTTACCTCAACGTAAATTGTATCAGAATCTGTACAACCATTGGTATCAGTAGTCATCACCCAATAATCACCAGATTGAGTTACATCAATTGTTTGTGTTGTTTCTCCTGTATTCCAATCATATCCATTAAAACCTGAACCAGCATCAATTGTAATAGGACTAGGTCCTGAAAGATCTGCACCCAAATCAACTGGCATTGGAGCGTTAAATGTAACATCAATAGTATCAGCACCATGGCAGCCAACATTGCTTTCTACAGTAACTGAATATGAACCCGTTTGAGATACAGTTTCACTACTTGAAGTACTTCCTGTACTCCATGCATAACCAGAGTAAGTTGAATTTAGAGTTAAATCTAGCATTTCACCTAAACATAAGCTTGTATCATTACCCAATACAGGCATTGGATCAGGATTGTCTACTTCAACTTCGAATGAATCTATTTTAACACAACCATTAGCATCTGTAACTGAAACGCTGTACCACTGGGCATATAATTGAGAATTAACAAAACCAGTTGCTCCGTTACTCCAGTTAAAAGTAAGCGGTGGCGTACCACCTGCAGCAACTATATTAGCATTTCCTGTGTTTGTATCACTACAAACTGTATTTGAGTGATTTATTAAATGAAAGATGCTATCGGGTTGAGTTACTTCAACAGAATCTTCTGATACACAATTGTTGGCATCAGTGAGTGTTACATGGTAAACACCAGCTAAAACATAGTTAGAAGAATCGCTTGTACTTCCTGTAGACCACACATAAGAATAAGGTCCAACGCCACCACTCGGTTGAAGATATGCTTGACCATTAGAGCCTTCATAGCAGCTAGGTTCATCAATATTGAAAGTCATTTGATGTGGCCCATTTTGGGATAGAGCTAAGATAAATTCGCTTTGATTACCACTATTCCCAATAAAAAAAGGAGCTTGATAATTAATTGAATCTGGAACTTGAACAGACCAAGTTGTATCTGAATTATCATCTCTAGTTGCATAAGAAACAAAACAGTTCAGACCAGAAACTGCTGGATTTCCACTGTAGAAATAGGTTAGATCGTAATTTGCATTTCCAATTGGAAAAACTCCCCAATATCTTGTTGAATCAAGAAATTGAATTCCTGATGCCGTGTTTGTGTTAGAAACAGTATCAACACGATATAAATGTAACCCGGTTGGTGAGCCACTTGTTGTATTCACAACCATAACATCTCCATTGGGATGCGTTAAACCTAGATTAAACGGTGCTGTTCCATAATTGAAAATACTTGTATCGCCAATTGGAGCAGCAGATAGTTGCCAAACTGGAGATGAAGTTAGTGTACCAGTAGCTCCGTTTCCACTATTGTCTGCTGTTGATGTGCCACTACCCTCATTTAATGGCCAATAACCTACTATAGAACTGTAATTAGGATGATTTGAGGTTATTTTTTGACACATCCAAGATCTAATTTCACTCTCCGTTAAAGCAGTGCTAAAAACATTAACCTCATCAATCTCACCATTAATTACTCTATCGTTGGAATAGTTTCTACCTATACAGAATGTATTATTTGACTGAATTGTGCCTGAGGCAGACATTGAAGCATCAAGCTCACCGTTAATGTATATCCTCATGGTTGAACCATCATAAGTACAGGCCAAGTGATACCATTGATTGGTTGATAGAGTTGTATTGGAGGCTACTTTTTGTTCAGTTCCATTTAGGTTTAAAACGAACTGAACTTGATTGGCTAACAAACTTGCGTCTCCAAGTCTGACCATAGCTGCAGAACCTGTTTCCTCAGTTCCCATTATTGAGGATATGTACGGAAAATTTACTTTAAAAGCAGAAGCATTAATCCATGCTTGCATAGTAAGCTGACTGTAGCTCATATTAACTTGACCACAGTCTACATAATTGCTGTTTCCGTTAAATTTTAAATCATATCCTGATCCAGATTGACCATAAGACATCAAACAAATTGCCATGAAAATGGCCATTGAGTATAATTTTCTCATAGGGTTATAAATTGAGTTTGAAAACACAATTTACAATTATGAAATGAGTGTATTAAGAGAAAAACGAAACTGTCTCTTAATTGTCTTTAATACTGAAAAACAAACGATTAAACCAGCTCAAGCGGTACTTGCTGGACTAGAATGTGTGAAGCATCACTTTTGCGAAGACTGAATTTGTAACCTACAACCGAAATGGCAATTGGGCCACCTAGTGGCGCAACGTGTTCTACAACCACTTCTTCTCCTGGCAAACACCCCATTTCAAGTAACTTTTCAGTTAAGTCACTATCTTCAAGCTCAGCGATATAAGCTCGCTCGCCTTGTTTTAAATGAGATAAACGCATAATTGCTGGAGCATTCATACCTTCAAAGGTAGCTTATCTAAATTAAATCCAAATAACAATAATGACACTGAAGAACCGAAATACCTAAAAGTAGGTATTAAAAAACCCCGAATGAAATCGGGGTTAATGTTTGTGATGCTAATCTTAACAGCTATAGATTGTCTTGTGCTGTTTTACGATATTCCTTTTTATTTTCTAGTATTTTAGATATTGGTTTTCAGTCAATACCTGTTTCACTTGAGCAAGACTCATCATAGTCATCTTTGTTACATGAGCTCAAGATAAAAGCTGAAAGATTTAAAGCGGATAAATATTGATTGTTACTACTTCTCCTGATGTAAAGTTTAGAGTAACCGTTTCGTCTCCATTAAAAACTAGAGTTCCGTTATAATTATAAGATACACCGGAGTTATTTTCTCCATATACTTCGAAATCTCCTGATCCCGATTCAATTTGTTGCCATGCAGCATTAGAGTTATAGACTACATTTTCCATGTCTATTATAACGTTATTGGTATATGTAATACTTGAGTTCTCTACAGATTCAAGAACTTCATTTTGAGATCCATTCAAATCAAATGTTAGCAAAGAACCTGATGTATTGAATCCAGAAACGTTTATTGAACCATACTTCTCTGCTTCAGCTGTGTAATTTGGATTACTATAACTCAATGTACAAGCATAAGTAAAATTAAGGTATTCAGGGGTTTGGGTAGTATCACAGATCATTGTAACACTATAAAAAATATCTGAATTCACATAGTAGTCTCCTGAATCAGAAAGCTCTGAAAAAGAAGTATCTATCTCTGTCATATCATAACATCCCATTGTATCCAATTCATCCATTTGTTCAGAAATATGATTGGCATGTAATAAAAATCCGCCATTCAATTCTATCAATGAACTTTTAACAGTAGTGGCTGCTTCATCGATATTTAATCCTGGTGATGCTTTTACATCAGAGGTGTCATCTTCGTCATTATTACATGACGTCATGAAAAAAGTTGGAACTAACAGTAAGACTAGTAGTGATTTTCTAAGTTGATCAAATGGTAAATAATTCATAGCTAATTTTTAAGTGTAATACTTCAAATATATAAATCTCAAGTTGAGAAACCTTTTATGACTAAGAAGGTGTTTTTAATCAAATACATACGTCTGTATTGTACTCTTAAATCCATGTTAATATTTAATCATTTTTATAAATGAGTTGTTATATTTCTGAGGTCTACAAAACGGTATGCTTAATCCTGACTTTAGTCATAACATAAAAAAAAGGGTTAGTCTAATTTCGAAGGTAGATTTCAAGTGATTATAAACATCTAAAATATCATAACATGTTAAAAGATAAAGTTGCCATTATTACCGGAGGAGCTTCTGGTATTGGCGAAAGCGCAGTAAAATTATTTGCCGAATACGGTGCTAAAGTGGTTATAACTGACGTAAACGAAGAAGCTGGAAAAAAACTAGCTGAAGAAGTAAAAAGCAAAGGTGGCGAAGCCATTTTCGTTAAAGCGGATTCATCAAGTGCTGAAGACAACAAACGTGTTGTTGACGAAGCTGTTAAAACTTACGGAAAATTAGACGTTGCAGTAAACAACGCTGGTATTGGTGGTGATGCTGCAACAGTTGGCGATTATACCATTGAAGGATGGAATAAAGTAATTGGCATCAACTTGAATGGTGTATTCTACGGAATGAAATACCAAATTGAAGCGATGCTTAAAAACGGTGGTGGTTCAATCATCAACGTGGCTTCTATTTTAGGTCAGGTTGGTTTTGCTCAATCATCTGCATACGTTGCTGCTAAGCACGGTGTAGTTGGGTTAACTAAAAATGGCGCATTGGAATATGCTACTGAAGGTATTCGTGTTAATGCTGTTGGACCTGGTTTCATTAAAACTCCATTGATCGATCAACACTTAGATCAAGAAACTCAAGATTTCTTAGCTAGCAAACATGCTATGCAACGTTTGGGTAAACCAGAGGAAGTAGCTGAAATGTTTGCTTGGCTAGCTAGCGACAAATCTACATTTGTTACTGGAGCTTATTACGCAGTTGATGGTGGTTACTTGGCACAGTAATTCTATAATTTGAACTAAAATGAAAAAGTCCCGATTGCTCGGGACTTTTCTTTTTTTAAGCTACTTGCTCGCCATTAAAAACTTCGGGCAAGCTGTTTATTTCTTCGGTTGTAAAAACCCTTGAATGGATGATAAATCGTTTTCCCATCGGGATTTCCAATGAAAAACTAGATCCTCTTCCATTCACAATATCTAATGTTAATTGGGTATGTTTCCAATATTCAAACTGATCTTGGTTCATCCAAAAGTTACAGCCAGCAACTGTGCCTAAACATACATCAGTGCTGCCCACTTTGAAATCTCCTTTTTCATAACACATGGGTTGAGAACCATCGCAACATCCACCGCTTTGGTGAAACATCAATTCGCCATGTCTTTCGCGAATTTCGTTGACAATAGCTTCTGCTTCAGGTGTTATTAATACGCGTTTTACCATAATTATGAGGTTTTAATTTTAGCTGCATGCTCCAATCCCAATTCTTTGGTTGAGACTTTACGCATCTCCACTTTTCTAATTTTACCTGAGATGGTCATCGGGAAGCTATCTACAAATTTCCAATACTTAGGAACTTTGTAATGCGCTATACGATCAGAACAATACGAATGCATTTCTTGTTCTGTTAAGTTAGCATTTTCTTTTGGTTTTACCCAAGCCATTACCTCTTCGCCATACTTTTCGCTTGGAACACCAATTACTTGAACATCTTCAATTCCCGAATGTGTATACAAGAAATCTTCAATCTCTTTGGGTGAGATATTCTCGCCACCGCGTATGATTAAATCTTTGATTCTACCCGTAATGTTGATGTAACCTTCATCGTCCATCGTTGCCTGATCTCCAGTGTGCATCCACCTTCCATCATCAATTACAGAATCTGTAGCTTCAGGATTATTCCAATATTTCAACATCACTGCGTATCCACGAACACACAATTCACCAGCTACACCGCGCTTAACAATGTGACCTGTTTCTGGATCAATTACTTTCAACTCGATGTGATCGTGAACCGTTCCAACAGTGCTTACTTGCTTTTCTAGTGGAGCTCCAATTTTAGTTTGAACCGATACTGGAGAAGTCTCTGTCATCCCATAACAAATGGTAACTTCAGTCATGTTCATTTTGGTTTGAACTTGCTTCATCACCTCAATAGGACAAGGAGAACCTGCCATTACGCCTGTTCTCAAACTGCTCAAATTGTATTTATCAAAATCTGCAGTGTTCAACTCAGCAATAAACATAGTTGGAACACCATACAATGATGTACAATTCTCCTGCTCCACTGCTGTAAGTGTTTTAACTGGATCGAAGCTTTCTGATGGAATTACCATGCAAGATCCAAAGGCTGTACAACACAAATTACCGATTACCATTCCGAAACAATGGTAAAATGGTACTGGAATGCACACGCGATCGTTGTGCGTGTAATGCAGTCGAATGCCTATGAAATATCCGTTGTTTAAGATATTATGATGCGAAAGCGTAACTCCTTTTGGGAAACCAGTTGTTCCTGATGTGTATTGAATGTTGATGGGCTCATCAAACTGAACGGTGTGCTCAACAGATTCCATATCGTCTTCAGAAACTTCTGAAGCCTTCTCCATCAAATCATCCCAATCTTGATCTAAAAAGTACGTTGCTTTCAGTGTTGGGCATTCATCCTTCACCTTTTCAATCATGGCTTTGTAGTTGCTCGATTTAAACTGCAACGCAGAAACCATATAACTGATACCTGCCTGATTGATCACAAATGCCAATTCGCTGGTGCGGTAAGCTGGATTGATATTTACTAAGATTAATCCAATGCGAGCTGTGGCATATTGCAATACAACCCATTCGTATCGGTTTGGACTCCAAATTCCAACGCGATCTCCTTTTTTAACGCCAACGGCTAAAAGCGCCCGAGCCACTTTGGTTGTTTCTTGATAAAACTCACTGTAGGTGAATCGGATATCTTGTTCTACAGAAACCAAAGCCTCTTGTTGAGGATATTTAGCAACTGTTCTTTCTAAATTCTGACCAATGGTTTCCCCAAGCATCGGATACTGCGATGCGCCACTTACGTACGAAATTTGCGAAGACATTTTACGGTAAATTAATTTTTCACATAAATGAATTCGTTTGGAAGTTGAGCCTTCTCCATCTTGTGTTTTGCTTCGTTAGCGCGTAACTCAACTCTGCGAATTTTACCACTGATGGTTTTGGGCAATTCCTCAACGAACTGAATAATTCTAGGCATTTTATATGGAGCCAAATTCTTACGAGAAAATGCGAAAATCTCGTTAGCTAACGCTTCAGTTGGCTCATATCCCTGTGCCAAGATAATAAACGCTTTTATTTCGTAGCCCTTAACTGGGTGTGTACTTCCAACAACTGCAGATTCTAAAACCGATTCGTGCTCTAAAACAACACTTTCCACTTCAAACGGACCAACACGATAATCTGATGATTTAATAACATCATCGTCTCTACCTACAAACCAAACGTAGCCGTCTTCATCTTTGTAGGCCTTATCACCTGTGTAATACAGGTCGTGCTTAAACACATCTTTCATTTTTTCGGGATTACCGAAATACTCTTTAAAGATTCCGTTTGGAGTTCCGGTATTGGTTTTCACCGTGATGTTTCCTTCTTCGTTGGCTGGCAATTCATTTCCTTCATCATCAGCAATTACGATATCATACAAGAAGGTTGGTTTTCCCATAGAGCCGTATTTCACCTCAGCGCTAGGAACATTGGCTACCAAACATGTACTTTCTGTTTGTCCGTATCCATCGCGAATCAATGTTCCCGTTCCATTTTTCCAAGCTTCAATAACTTCTGGATTTAAAGGTTCACCAGCTGAAACACATTGACGCAGTTTCAAATCATACGATTTCAAATCTTCTTTAATCAACATGCGGAGCACGGTTGGAGGCGAACAGAATGTTGTAATTCCGTGACGTTTCATCACTTCCAATTGCTCTTTGGCATCAAATCTTCCTGATGGATGATATGCGAAGATGGTTGCGCCAACACACCACGGAGCAAAGAAGCTACTCCACGCAAATTTGGCCCATCCGGGTTGAGAAATGTTGTAATGCACATCCCCTTGTTTCAATCCAACCCATGATGCGGTTGTAAGGTGCCCCAACGGATAACTCATTTGGGTGTGCGTCACCACCTTAGGCATTCCAGTTGTTCCTGAGGTGAAGAACATAAATAACGGATCGTCTGGAACAGTGTCCTCAGCTTCCGCTTTATCTGATTCCTCATAGATGCGATCTAACGAAACCCATCCTTCTCGAGAGCCATCAACCAATATTTTGAGCGGAACGTTGTTTCCTGATAATTCCTCTGCATCGTCAATTTTCTGAGCGTTTTCTTCATCGGTAATCACTACTGTTGGCATCAATTTACCAAAGCGATAAACGATGTCTTGCACACCTAAAATAGATGCCGCAGGAACCATACGATAACCTCCTTTGATGGCTCCTAGAGTTACCAACCAGTTGGCTGGCAATAAAGCCATTTGTGTGAAAATTACATCGCCTTTTTTTACGTTGTGTTTGCGTAAGAAATTGATGAACGCATTGGTTTCACTACTCAGTTGCTTAAAAGTGAAGGTGTCTATGTTTTTACCATCTGTCCAAATCAATGCTTTACCATCTGGATTTTCAGCTACGTTGATGCCTTCAAAAACATCTCTAACCCAGTTGAATTTTTCTGGTTTGTTGATTTCTAACGTTTGGAGTTTGTCGAATTCGCCATTAGCAATCAGTTGCTTAGCCGATTGATAGATTTCTTTCATGACATGATATGTTTAACACGGGTTTATTAAGTAAGCGCTACATGAAGTGAGTACACACTCAGCTCGCCTTTCAAACTTAATGGATTTAAGTTCACACCCGACCGAAATAACGCTAAAATGTTATAGTTTATTCAGTTCTGACAAGAAATACATTAAGTAATTTAATTAATTACTTTTTTACCTTGTGAACTGAAAACTATGCAAAAAAACATCCATTAACTAATGTCATATGAAAGACAGAATAATTGATTCATTCAACTTAATCTTTGGTGACAACGATAAAACCAATCCCCTTTTCACTCCATTTGTACTTTTCTGGCTAGCAGTAAATTGGAGGATTGTATTCATTCTACTGTTTGCAAGTGAGTTAAGCATGATTGAAAGAATACACCTGATTGAAAGTAAACATATCAACATATGGATGAACTACGGTTATCCACTAACCTTTTCAATTATTTCAATTATCATTATTCCCAAAATAAGGTTCAATTATGAAGTATGGCAAGAAAAAAATAAAAGAATAAAAACCAAAGCTTGTATAGACTCTGAAATAATACACAATGAGAAGGAAATACAGCTTAGTGAGGCAAAGTACAATGTTGAATATGTTAAAAAATACGGTATGAAAAAAGAAGGTAGACATGTTTTACTCTCTATGAAAGATAACATTAAAGAATGTAATGATTATCTCATTGAAATAGACAAGCATTTCATTAACCTTCAAAAAAACGAATTTGCCAGCTCCATGTTAAAATCATTCATCAGAGATAAAGCAGTCAAGACGATATTTAAAGACATAACTGAATCAGTTATGGAGAATAAACCTTTATCTAAAGATGATTTACATATAATAAGAAATGTGTTCGGAAGTCTAGAGAATCTTGCTAAAGAGATTGAATTAAAAGAAAACTCATATGCGCAAAATATTGTACCCATTAGGCAAGCAATTACACCAATTGGAAGAAATATCGATGAGATTAAAAATAAAATTGAAAACGTATATATCAATTAGTTAATGACAAGTAAAAAATTTGTGCCTTTGGAAATAGAACAGCTTATAGAACGAATTAATCAATCAGAACAAGATTTTAAAGACGGGAATTTCAAAACCAGTGAACAACTATTGAAACGATTTTCAAAGTTTGAATTAAATTGGTTTTTGTTATTTTTATGCAATCAAATTGCATTTTTAATTAAGATTTGACCAACTATGCCAAAATTTTCTACCAGAGTTAGATCATGAAAATATCCACCATACTGAGGAACATAGCCAATATTGAACATTCTTGTTCTCTTATGAATAGGATAGTCAGTTCCATCTTCTTTACCAAAAAAAATTTTACCAAAATTTGGTTTTACTAAGCCAATAATAA
>CAJWSQ010000044.1 GCA_913045895.1 uncultured Flavobacteriales bacterium
GCCCAAACCGTTTCTTCAATCGGTGTGTTTTTATCGGGTCTGTGACAGTAATACAAATCCAAATAATCAACCTGAAGTCGTTTTAGTGCAGCATGACATGCTTCGGTAACGTGTTTTCTACTCAAACCCAATTGCGTGGGCTTTTTACCTCCCCAAAATACTTTACTCGACAGGATGTATGTATCTCTATCCCATCCCATTTTTTTGAGGATTTCACCCATTACAACTTCAGACTGACCAGCAGCATAAGCTTCTGCGTTATCAAAGAAATTGATCCCGCTATCGTATGCTAACTTCATGCAGTCTTCTGCAATTTGATTGCCTATTTGGTTACCAAATGTAACCCACGAACCAAAAGATAATGCGCTAATTTTTAGACCTGAGCGCCCCAGGTTTCTGTATTCCATTTCCATGCTGTTATGCCTTTTTAGCTAACAGCCGTGAAGTTATGATCTTTACAGGAATTTTTGGCGGTATGCCACCATCAAATTTTGCAATAACCCTGCTCTTGTCATCGGCCCAACTCCTCCAGGAACTGGTGTGATGTAAGAACATTTTGGTGAAACTGCATCAAAATCAACATCTCCACGTAAGCGGAAACCAGATTTACGTGTAGCATCTTTAACGCGAGTTGTTCCTACATCAATAACAACAGCACCTTCTTTTACCATGTCTTCTTTTACAAAACCTGGTTTACCAATTGCTGCAATAATGATATCTGCCGAGAGGCAAATTTCTTTTAAGTTTTGAGTTCTTGAATGCGTAAGTGTTACTGTTGCATTTCCAGTATCTGTGTTTTGTCCCATCAAAATACTAGCTGGTAAACCAACAATATTTGAGCGACCTATAACCACACAGTGTTTCCCGCTGGTTTCAATGCCGTAACGTCTGATTAATTCGGTAATTCCAAGCGGAGTTGCTGGAATCATAGTTGGCATTCCAAGTGCCATTCTACCGAAGTTTTCAGGATGAAATCCATCAACATCTTTATCGGCACGAATTGCATTAATGATTTTTTCTTCGTTGATGTGTTTGGGTAAAGGCAACTGAACGATGAAACCATCCAAATCATCTTGTTGGTTCAATTCATCCACTACAGCTAGCAATTCATCTTCGGTAATGTCTGCATCTTTCTTTATCAATGTAGAACGAAAACCAATTTGCTTACAATCGCTGATTTTAGCGTTTACGTAAGTGATACTTCCACCATCTTCTCCAACTAAAACAGCTGCAAGATGTGGCGCACGTTTACCACTAGCAACAATTTCTTTTACTTCTTCAGCAATCTCTTCACGGATTTGATTTGCTGTTGCTTTACCATCTATTAATTTCATCAACCAGGATTTGTATTCGGTAAGGAATTACATTTTCATGCCGGGCATGTTTTTCATTTGCCCCATCATGTTCATTAAGTTCTTTTTGTTACTCATAAATTTCATCATTTTACGAGTATCATCAAATTGCTTGATTAAACGATTAACCTCTTGTACATCTGTACCAGAACCTAAAGCAATACGCTTTCTTCTTGGGCCGTTAATCATATCAGGATTAGCTCTTTCTTGCGGAGTCATCGATTGAATAATGGCTTCGATATGCTTGAAGGCATCGTCTTCAATTTCAACATCTTTCAAGGCTTTCCCCATACCAGGTAACATGCCCATAAGGTCTTTCACGTTACCCATTTTCTTGATTTGTTGTAATTGATCTAAGAAATCGTTGAAATCGAATTGATTTTTGGCAATTCGTTTTTGTAGTTTCTTGGCTTGTTCTTCATCAAACTGTTCTTGAGCGCGTTCTACTAATGATACAACATCACCCATTCCCAAGATACGATCAGACATACGTTTTGGATAGAACACATCCAAAGCATCCATCTTCTCGCCCATCCCGATAAACTTGATCGGTTTGTTAACAACAGAACGAATTGATAGAGCCGCTCCACCACGTGTATCACCATCTAACTTGGTTAAGATAACACCTTCGTAATCTAATCTATCGTTGAATTCTTTTGCTGTATTAACGGCATCTTGCCCCGTCATGGAATCAACCACAAACAAGGTTTCGTTTGGCTGAATAGCTTTTTTGATTGCAGTAATCTCATTCATCATCTGCTCGTCAATCGCTAAACGACCAGCAGTATCCACGATTACTACGTTAAATCCATTTTGCTTGGCATGTGCGATACCTGCCTCGGCAATTTTAACCGGATTTTTTTCTTCTGTATTAGAAAAAACCTCAACACCAATTTGCTCTCCAACAACATGCAACTGGTTTATAGCCGCAGGACGGTAGACGTCACACGCTACTAATAAAGGTTTCTTTCCTTTTTTGTTTTTAAGGAAGTTCGCAAGCTTACCAGAGTGAGTTGTTTTACCCGAACCCTGCAAACCTGCCATCAAAATAATGGCCGGATTTCCTTTGATATCAAGCTCACTTTGAGTTTCACCCATTAATTTGGTTAGCTCTTCGTGAGTAATTTTAATCATCAACTGTCCTGGAGAGATCGAGTTTAATACGTCTCTACCAAGCGCTTCTTCTTTCACCTTATTGGTGAATTGCTTAGCTATTTTAAAGTTAACATCGGCATCCAAAAGAGCCTTACGAATCTCTTTGGTTGTTTCAGCAACGTTGATTTCTGTAATCTGACCGTGGCCCTTTAAAACCTTGAACGATCTCTCGAGTCTATCTTGTAAATTATCAAACATGCACGTTTGTATTAAGTCTCTCTGTAAATTAAGGGGTGGCAAAGGTAATAAAATGGTAGGTCCAGAAATAATATGTATTTTACGATCTTGTAATTAATCATTTTGAATAAATGATACATTTGGGTTCAGATACGATTGCCGATAGCTGAGAAATGGATCGAATTATAGAAATTTTAACCGAGAGATCACGTCTAGACCTTAATAACCTACAG
Organism: uncultured Flavobacteriales bacterium; assembly: GCA_913045895.1. Lineage (GTDB taxonomy): Bacteria > Bacteroidota > Bacteroidia > Flavobacteriales_G > Salibacteraceae > UBA6049. The sequence continues at coordinate 2,918 of CAJWSQ010000044.1, forward strand.
AGAGCTGCTGTTGAAAATGGTATCAACAACAGAAGGCTACAATTGGGTTTTGACACTATTGAAGCTTACACGGAATATTTCGATCAAAACGTAATCGAAGACATTCCGCTTTACTTTTCTATTTTCCTCCAAGCCAATGAAGAAGTAGTTCAACATAGTATTATTGAACAGGCATTTCATCAGGTTCCAGCAATGGTAATCGCTATTGATAGCAATCGCAAAATATCAGCTATATCTGAGTATTTCCAGAAAAGAATTGGTTACGATCGTCAAGAATTGATTGGCGCTTCCATTGAAGACTTCATCACCGATGAAAGTTCAGCTAAATCGGAATTGCTTTTTACATTAAGCTCGCAAACAGCCTATAATCTACCTATCACACTCATCAAAAAGAACGAAACCTACATTGACACTTTGGTTTCTGTAGCTTCATTTGATGGAAAGAAAAATGGTCATTTTTCGATTGTCATAGCTCAAGACGTTAGCGACCTCAGAAAAACGGAAGACATCTTAAAAGCAACCAACTATTTCTCGCAGCAAATCAGAAATACGATTCCGAGTATCTTGTTCATATACGATATAGACACAGGAAAAACCAGGTATTTAAACGACCGAATTTACGAGATATTAGATCTGGATAAGGATAATGTAAACGACTCTGAGCTGCTTGAAAAATATGGACATCCGGATGATCTAGTCAATTTCAAAAAGCAATATGAAAACTTACTAGAACAAAAAGATACTCAACACACCATTCAATATAAGATCAGGATTAAAAATCGAGTTGGAAATTACTTGTGGTTTCAAATTAGAGAACGCATTTTCAAATTCGATGACTTTGGTGAGCCTCTTCAATCTATAGGTACCGCAACCGATATCACTTCTGAAGTTGAAAAAGAAGAACGATTAAAACGATCTGAAGAACATACTCGCATTATTCTAAATAACACTCAATACACATTCTATTTAATAGATCCTGACTACAAACTATTAGCCTTTAATCGAAAAGCTGAGGCCGATGCCAAGTTTATTTTTGGATTGGAGTTACATGAAGGTTTTGATTGTAGAAAATTACTAAACAACGATAGTTTACCTCTATTTTCCTCAAGCTTTCATAAAGCGTTGAATGGCGAACGCGTTGAAGTGAAATACGAGACTGATATTGTTCAGAATTACACCAGATGGTTTCAAATTATCTACGGCCCTGCCCGAAACAAGAATGATGAAATTATAGGTGTAACATTTAGCAGTACAGATATTACGGAACATCACCTGGCGCAGGTTGCACTTGAAAACAGTGAACAACGATACGATAATGCTCTAGATGCCATTAATGCTGGTGTTTGGGAACATAATATTGCCACAGGAAACAGTGTTGGATCTAAAAAATTCTATGAGCTTCTGGGTTTTGAAGACTATGAAATACCTCAAAAAACAGACGATTTCGCTCATGAGTTTGTACATCCAGAAGACCAGGTATTTAGAAAAAAAGCATTCGCTTATGCAGTTGAAAATCCTCCCGGAAGATATCAAATAGAATACCGAATTAGAACCAAAAAAGAGGGTTATAAATGGTTCCACATCAACGGCAAGGTTATATACAATAATATTACAGGCGAGCCGGTTAAACTAATCGGGTCTATCATTGATATTGACAGCCAGAGAAAAACAGAAAAAGAACTTAAAGACAGAGAGCAACTTTTACAATCTATCAACCAAAATATCTCTGAGGCAATTTACAGAAGTACTGAAGATGGTACTTTGATTTATGCCAATGGTGCCTTTCTTAAAATGACTGGATACACCGAGTATGATGTAAAGCATAGATACATATCTGCCCATGATTTTTACTGCAATCAAGAGGAAAGAAAGTTACTTGTAAAAGAGCTTACTAGAAATGGAAACATCGTAAACCGGGAAGTTCTTTTAAAACGAAAAGACGGATCTACTTTCTGGGGGTTACTTAGTACCATGACGGTAGTTAGCTCTGATGGCGAAGTTTACTTTGATGGAGCCATCAGAAATGTGACCCACATGCGTAAAATGAATGATGAACTTCAAAGCGCAAAAACACAGGCTGAAGAAATGAATCGCTTAAAAACCAGCTTCTTGGCGAATATGAGTCATGAAGTTAGAACTCCTATCAATGGTGTTTTGGGTTTAGCCGATTTAATTGATCATTCTGATTCTATTGAAGAAATAAAAGAGCTTTCTAAGTTGATAAAAGAAAGTGGTACTCGATTGTTAAACACCATTACCTCTATTTTAGATTTATCGAGACTTGAAGCCAAAGCAGGTGATTTTTCAGCCAAGAAAATCAACCTCAACAACTACATCGATCAGGTTAAAAACATATACCAAGTACTTGCCAAACAAAGCAATATCGACATTCAATTTGATCTCGCTTACGAACCGCTTTTCATTTTATCTGAAGAGAGTATGCTTGATCAAGTGCTCAACAACCTGATTGGAAACGCCATTAAGTTTACCCCTAAAGGAATGGTTACGGTTTCAACCAGATGTATTGTAAAAGATGGCAAAAGACCTTTTGCTGAATTGATTATTTCAGATACTGGTGTGGGTATCGCACCTCAATTTATTGATAAAATATTTGAGCCTTTTGAACAGGAAAGCTACGGTACTAAGCGCAAGTTTGAAGGATCTGGCTTGGGCTTATCTATTTGTAAGAAGTACATTGAATTGTTAGGTGGAAAAATAACCGTAAAAAGTGAACAAGGAAAGGGAAGTTCATTCACCATCCTTGTTCCACTCTATCAAGATTAATTACATTTTTTCTGGTACTCGAATTCCGAGTAATAACATAGCTGATTCTATAATCTTACCTGTTACCGTTGAAAGTTGAACTCTCCAGTTAACTTCGTTTTCAGTTTCAGCTTTAAAAATTGGAACCGATTGATAAAAGGAGTTGTAAGCTTTTACAAGCTCATATGTATAATTAGACAATGTTGCTGGACTAAATTGTGCTCCTGCATCTTTCACCGCTTGCGGATATTCTCCAATCAACTTCACTAATTCACGTTCTTTTTCACCAGCGTTTTCTGGCATTTCAGAAACTGGTTTAAAGTTCTCAGCTCTGTTTCTGATTGAGCAAATACGAGCATGAGCGTATTGAATAAACGGCCCTGTGTTTCCGTTCAAATCAATAGACTCTTTTGGATCAAACAACATTTTTTTCTTCGGATCTACTTTCAATAAGAAGTATTTCAAAGCAGCCATTCCAATCATATCGCTTAAATCATCTGCTTGCTCCTCAGACATATCATCAAATGAACCATGCTCTTGCGCTTCACTTCTTGCAGCTTCAACCATTTGACTCATCAAATCATCGGCATCTACTACAGTTCCTTCACGAGATTTCATTTTACCTTCTGGTAACTCAACCATTCCATAAGACAAATGATAGCATTCTTTAGCCCACTCGTAACCCAATTTTGACAAAATCAGGAATAAAACTTTGAAGTGGTAATCTTGCTCATTTCCAACCGTATAAATCATTTGACTCATACTCGGGAAATCTTGCGAACGCAAAATAGCAGTTCCGATATCTTGGGTCATGTAAACCGCTGTTCCATCTTTTCTGAGAAGTAGTTTTTCATCTAAACCATCTTCTGTCAAATCAATCCAAACAGAGCCGTCTTCTTTTTTGTAGAAAATGCCTTTTTCAAGTCCTTCTTCAACTACTTTCTTACCCAATAAATACGTGTCAGACTCGTAATACAATTGGTCAAAATCTACACCCATTTGCGTGTAAGTAGAATCGAAACCAGCATAAACCCAGCTGTTCATTGTTTCCCAAAGCTGAGTTACTTCAGGATCTTTAGCTTCCCATTTGCGAAGCATTTCTTGTGCTTCTAATAAAATTGGAGCTTCTTTTTCTGCCTCTTCTTTGGTTTTGCCCTGCTCTACCAATTCAGCAATTTGCTTTTTGTACTCTTTATCAAAAATCACGTAGTATTTACCCACTAAATGATCCCCTTTGATACCGCTTGATTCTGGCGTTTCTCCATTTCCAAAACGCTGCCATGCCAGCATTGATTTGCAAATGTGAATACCACGATCATTGATGATTTGAGTCTTAACTACGGTATGTCCGTTTGCTTTCAATATCTCAGCAACCGAGTAACCTAAAAAGATATTTCTCAAGTGTCCTAAGTGCAATGGCTTGTTTGTGTTTGGTGAGGAATATTCAACCAAAACCGTTTTATCAGTTGGCTCACCTTTTCCGTAATTGGCATTGTTGAAAGCTTCAGTAATAAGGTTAGACCAATAAGCATCTGATAAAGTTAAATTCAAGAATCCTTTAACCACCTCAAATGCAACAATATCCGCCTCATTAGCCACTAGCCACTCACCTATTTGAGTTGCCGTTTCCTCAGGCTTTAGTTTACTCAAGCGCAAGAATGGAAATACGTTTACGGTAAAATCACCTGTGAATTCTTTGCGCGTTTTCTGAACTGAAATTTGTTTGAGTTCTGGTTCAGCTTGATAAACCGCTTGAAATGCCTGAGCAAAAGCTTGTTGAATTTTCGTTTGTATTTCCATAAATCTGTAGCGTTGAGTTACAAGACATCCATTTTCTTGTAACCGGCTGCAAATTTAGGATTGTATTGGCTTGAGCAAAATAAGTGTAAGAATTAAATATCACTTCTCATCCAAAGCGTATCGCCTACCCAAAAAGCAACTAAACCTTGTTGGTATTGAATCAACGAACTATCTACAAATGGATCTTGAATACCTGAATTGTAATAACCTGGAATTAAAGTAAACGTTTGCTTTAAGTTAATGGAATCGTTGAGTAAGTAGTTCTCTCGAATGGAATAAACGGTTACTCCATTAAACCGAATTCCCTCTGGATAATAATCAAGACCTCCAGAGGTATAATACATTTCATAATTCGGGTCGCTAATACCTCCGTCTCTCGACTCTGCATCAGCTATAACTTCAATTTTCAGATCAAATTCAAGACCCTTTTCGTAATTAGCCAAATGCTGGATGTTGTAACCATTACAGTAACAACTTCTGTTGCAATCTGCCATGTATTCAAAAGATCTATCTTTATGAATATAGAGCGTTATTGTACTATCCAAAACCTCATTTATAAATGTTATAGAACCTGAATCACTGGGCATATAAGAACAATTGTTAGCATCTGATCTGTTAGGGAAACCAGGACAATAAATTGTTCTCGGACAAGAAGTGTTAAGCGATATAAAAGCGAAAGCTATAAGAGATAGTAGAAGGTTCAATTTAAATGGTTTCATGTCTTTTATATGTGTTAGTTGCTACAAAAGATACTGCTAAATGACATTTGGTTGCATTAGAGTTATTAATCTTGTGTTATGACTAAAAAAGAGAAAGCTCAATACGTAATTGAAGAGTTAGAGAAGTTATATCCAGAAACTCCAGTTCCATTAGATCATACCGATTCTTACACACTTTTAGTTGCTGTATTGCTTTCTGCACAGTGCACAGATGAACGAGTCAATAAAACAACGCCAGCACTTTTCAAGATGGCTGGCAATCCATTTGACATGGCAAAAGCTCCTGTTGAAGATATTCAAGCTATTATTCGTCCATGTGGTTTATCTCCAGCCAAGTCTAAAAACATCTCAAGGCTGAGTCAGATTTTAGTTGAAAAATACAATGGTGAAGTCCCTCAAACCTTTGAAGAATTAGAGGAACTACCAGGTGTGGGGCATAAAACGGCTTCGGTTGTTATGGCTCAAGCATTTGGTGTTCCAGCGTTTCCAGTTGATACACACATTCATCGCTTGATGTACAGGTGGGGATTAACTACAGGCAAAAGTGTTGAGCAAACAGAGAAAGACGCTAAAAGATTATTTCCGAAAGAGTTGTGGAATAAGCTCCATCTACAAATCATTTTCTACGGCCGCGAATACTCTCCAGCAAGAGGAGCTAGAATAGAAAAGGATTTCATCACCCGAGAAATCGGCAGAGCTCCTGTTGTTAAAGAGATGATGAAAAAAGGGTAGCTCGAAAATCAAACTACCCTCATTTAACAAAGTATGTTTTTCAAATCAACTCTCAATCAGCTGATCAGCATGTTTATCTAAGGTCTCCATGGTATAAACATCAACCAATTCACCGTTATCAATTAACGTTTCAATGCGCGAAATGGGTAATTTAAAAGGAATTACATCCATCTTTAAGTAATGAAATATATTGGTTAAATGATCCATCCCTCTTAGGTTTCCAGATCTTCCTGAGGCAACGCCAACCATGGCTACCTTCTTCCCTTTCAGGTTCTCAGGCCAAACGCCATCAATAAACGCTTTTAATGCTCCGGTGTAACCTCCGTTATACTCTGGTGAAATCACTACCAGTTTATCGGCTGGAACAATTTTAGACTTTACAATATTGGTAAACTCAGGACTGGCATTTCCCAGTACATCGTTATGAAACACATAATCTTTCGGCAAATCTTCTAAGTAAAGAACCTCTACTTCTTGATTTTTACTTTTCAACAAGTTTTCATAAAAGCGAACCACTAGGCTCGTATTGCTATTAGCGCGGTTGGTTCCGCAAATCACAGTTATCATTTTCGTATCAACAGAATTTTGTTCAAAATTACGTTTGTTGTCAACACCCACGTTACTTCGATAGGTAAATACTTTTCTGTTTCTTTGTGAAACCAGTAAAAAAGCAAGATTCATTTTGCCAAAAACTTTCGGAACAAGAAAAGTTTGCAATCACTGGACGAATCAACTTTTTTTTGCGTTATTAGGAGCTAAAGAGAAATTTAAGGATGGGAAAGATTATTGCTGTTGCCAATCAAAAAGGAGGAGTTGGAAAAACGACCTCAGCCATTAATTTGGCTGCTAGTTTGGGCGTTTTAGAACAACGCACTTTAATTGTTGATGCTGATCCACAGGCCAACGCTACAAGTGGAATTGGATTTGAACCAAAAAACATCAAAACCAGTATCTACGAGTGCATTTTAAATGAGGTTGAACCCAAAGACATCATTCTAAAAACAGAAAGTCCAAACTTGGACATACTTCCTGCACATATCGATTTGGTTGGAGCTGAAATTGAAATGATCAATTTACCCAACCGCGAAAAAATGATGCGTGCTGCTTTGAATAAAATCAAAGACGAATACGACTTTATCATTATAGATTGTTCTCCTTCATTGGGATTGATTACTGTAAATGCATTAACAGCAGCAGATTCAGTAATTGTTCCTGTGCAGTGTGAGTATTTTGCATTAGAAGGATTGGGTAAGCTACTGAATACCATTAAAATTGTACAAAGTAGATTGAATCCTGACTTAGAAATTGAAGGGATGTTATTAACCATGTACGATCAACGTTTGCGTTTAGCAAACCAAGTGGTTGAGGAGGTGAAAATGCACTTCCAAAACATGGTTTTTGATACCATCATTCACCGAAATACCAAGTTGGGTGAAGCTCCAAGTTTTGGCGAAACCATCATTACTTTTGATGCCAGTTCTAAAGGATCTATCAATTACCTTAACTTAGCCCGCGAAATCCTGCAAAAGAACAACCTAACTCGTATCAACGAGAAAGATAAAATCATTGAAGTAGAAGAAGATGGCCAATAAGAAGAGAGCCCTCGGTCGTGGATTAAGTGCTTTATTAGAACAGAATGAAACTTCTGATTCTTCTGACTTGCGTGTGGAAGGCACACCGGCCGGAACAATCAACGAAATTCCTGTTGCTTATATCGAAGCAAACCCATTTCAACCTCGTACACATTTTGAAGAAGAAGCTCTGGCTGAACTTTCTGGATCAATTAAGGTTCACGGAATTATCCAGCCAGTTACTGTGCGCCAATTAGCGCCAAATAAATTCCAACTAATTTCTGGTGAACGAAGATTTCGAGCATCACAATTAGCTGGCTTAGAACGCATCCCAGCATACGTTCGCATTGCAGATGATCCAACCATGCTTGAAATGGCGTTGGTAGAAAACATCCAACGTGAAAACTTAGATGCTATTGAAGTTGCCATCAGTTACCAACGCTTAATTGATGAGTGTAATTTAACACAAGAAGAGCTGGGCGATAAAGTGAGTAAAAAGCGTGCTACGGTTACCAATTACTTGCGTTTATTGAAACTTCCTGCTGAAGTTCAATTGGGTATTCGCGATAAGAAAATAAGTATGGGACATGCTCGTGCTCTGCTTTCTATAGACGATGCTGCACAACAAGCTCAAATTTATGAGCTTATACTTGCTGATGGACTTTCGGTTAGACAAGTTGAGCAGTTAGCAAGGGGAACTAAAGCGGCAGCCAAAGCCAAGCCTAAAGGCAATCGCTTGCTAAAGCACGAGTTAACGTTTATTCAAGATAAACATGTGAAAGAACTGAAACGCATTTTAGATTCAGACGTTGATGTTCGCATGGATGACAAAGGAAAAGGTAAAATCACTATTCCTTTTATGGATGATGAAGACCTTTCTAGAATCTTGGATTTATTGAACCCTTAAGGTGAAGTTTCTCTATTTCATAAGCTTTATTTTTATCTGCTGTTGGTCGGTCTCAACTCAGGCACAACAGAACGATAGTTTGCGACTTGTAAATGCAGACACGCAACAGATAATTGAAGCACAACCCACTGAACATTCACCCAAAAAAGCCACTATTCTATCCGCTTGTATCCCGGGCGCTGGTCAGATTTACAACAAGAAAAACTGGGTTTGGAAAGTTCCTATTATTTACACGGGTTTAGGTGTGAGTATTTATGCTGGAATCTTCAACCGAAACGAGTTTATTTTTTGGAGAGATCAGTACCGTATGAAGCTCGATGGAGATAGTTTAACTAATGGTGAATATACCGACAGAAGTGAGTCTTTCCTTCGCTCTCAGCGAGATTATTACAGGCAAAATATGGAAATGTCTTTTGTGGTAACTGGTTTAATCTATGTCATTCAAATATTGGATGCCAACGTAGAAGCTCACCTGTTAGATTTTGATGTAAGCGAAGATTTAAGCCTACGAGTAGAACCCAAGACATTTATGAGTCCAGGCCTAAACGGAATGCGTTTTCCAGCTACTGGTATGAGTCTGTGCCTCAGTTTAAAACATAAAGGACGATGAAAATTGCATTGATTGGATACGGCAAAATGGGGAAAGCCATTGAGGCTATTGCTGTTGAACGTGGACACGAGATTGTAGCTAAAATCACAAGCAAAGAAAAGGAACAAATTGAAGATTTAATTGAAGGTGCCGATGCTGCAATTGAGTTTACAAGACCTGAATTTGCTGTTGAAAATATCCAACATTGTTTCAATGCTAAAGTTCCTGTAGTTGTTGGTACAACTGGTTGGAATGAACATCTTGATGCAATAGCTCAGTCTTGCAACGAGCACGATGGCAGTATACTTCATGCAAGTAATTTCAGTATTGGCGTGAATCTATTTTTTGAGGTTAACAAGAAATTAGCTCAACTTATGAGCACTCAAAAAGAGTATCACCCTGAAATGCAAGAATGGCATCACATTCATAAATTAGATGCTCCAAGTGGAACTGCCATCACATTAGCCAACCAAATCATGGCTAATAATGAGGCTTACAACGAGTGGCATCTAGGCAAAGACACCACAGATAAATCTATCGCTATTGAGGCATTCCGCGAAAATGAAATACCAGGAACGCACATCATCAAATACCAATCAGACATTGATTCCATCGAAATAAAACACGAAGCTCACAACAGAAAAGGGTTTGCTCTAGGATCAGTTATTGCTGCTGAATGGATTGCTGATAAAAAAGGAGTTTTCACCATGAGTGACCTTTTAAACCTGTGATTCACTTATTTTAACATTTAGCTTTTAGCCACATAACTTACATTCGCACATAGATACTTGAAAACATGTTAGCATACATTGTACTCCTCCTCATTTTACTGAGTATTTTCGCCAGTTTATATAAACTATTTCCTGAAGCTGGTAGACAAAGTTGGGAAGCTTTAGTTCCTGGCTACAACTTTTATGTTTGGTTAAAAGTGATTGAAAAACCATGGTGGTGGTTATTTCTACTGATCTTCCCTGGGCCAAACTTAATTATGCTCATGATTATGTGTGTAAACACAGCAACTGTTTTCAACAGAAGAGAAACCAGTGACGTTTTACAAGCAGCATTCTTACCTTTCATCTACTTACCCAAAATGGCTTTTACAGATCAGGTAACTTATGTTGGAGCAATCAATAGAACCAAGTTTCCAAAAACATCTACTCAAGAATGGAGAGATGCCATTTTATTTGCCATTGTAGCTGCAAGTATCATTAGAACGTACACTTTCGAGGCTTTTACCATTCCTACTTCATCTATGGAAAAAACCATGCTCATTGGTGACTATTTGTTTGTAAACAAGCTGAGCTATGGCCCTCGAATTCCTAACACACCACTGTCTTTTCCTTTTGCACATCATTCATTACCATTGACTAACAACTCTGTTCCATCTTATTTAAAGTGGTTTGAGTTTGATTACACTCGTTTACCAGGGTTTGGTGATGTTGAACGCAACGATGTTGTTGTTTTTAACTACCCAACTGGTGACACGGTTGATGTTGTTTTACAATCGAATAAGGGGTATGATCAATTGATTCGTGACTGGGCTATAGAATTGAAGTCTATAGATTACAAAAGAGGTGGTAATCTACAATCAGATGAATATTACCAAGAAAAAGCTCGCCAACATATTCATGAAAAAAGAGACCTTACTGTAAGGCCTGTTGATAAGCGTGAAAACTTCATTAAACGCTGTGTAGGTATTCCTGGTGATGTTATTGAAATTAAAGACGGTACTTTATTTGTGAATGGCGAACAAGCTGAACAACCTAAAGACATGCAGTTTAGCTACATTGTACAAATGGCTGGTGATTTCCCTAAAAATCAGTCTAATTTGATGAAGCTGAAAACCGTTTACAACATCAACTTTCAAGATGTTATTGAATTGGTTCCATTGCGTACATTCATGTTCCCTCTTACAGCTGAAGCTTACGAGCGAATGCAACGCGATCCAATGGTGAAACGTATTGAGCGTTTATCTCACAAAAAGGATAAAATGTCTGTGTTTACTGCTCGACAAGTATCTGGTATGTTTGATGCGAAATACAAAGCTATGCTTGAAGAGCAAGGCATGTATAATCCAGACTTAAACATCTTCCCGAATCATCCAAACTACCATTGGACAGAAGATTTCTTTGGGCCATTGGAAATACCAAAAGCTGGAAATACTGTTCAACTTACTTTAGAGAATTTACCTATTTACGAGCGCATTATTGGCGTATATGAAGCCAATGATTTACGTGTTGCTGATGGAAAAATCTACATCAACGGTGAAGCAACAAATTCATACACTTTCAATATGAATTACTACTGGTTGATGGGAGACAACAGACACAATTCGGCAGATAGTCGTTTTTGGGGATTTGTTCCCGAAGATCACGTAGTTGGTAAAGCTGCTTTTGTTTGGATGTCAATTGACCCTGAGCTCGATTTATCAAACGGAAAAATCAGATGGGACCGTTTCTTTACGGTGGTTCGCTAATGGTGATTCTTGGATAAAAGCGAATTGATTTTAAGTCTGTGTTTGGGTGATGCTATAACTAATTCATCAACCAAACACGATTGAAATCCTCGCCACCAAGCACCCAGAAAACCAATATAAGCTGGACGAGTTATGTGATTGTGAATCATTTCACTTTCTCCTGATTTATTAACCAGTAAGTTCGAAAATACAGAGAGTAGTTTCTTAGTTTCTCCATTTTCAGCATCTATCAGCTCTAAGTGTAAATCGCTATAAGGCATATCAAGTGAGGTAAACACTTCGTATTGGTTCAACTTTGTTCTTAGATTTAAACGCTCTACTCTACCCGATGTAAATTGAGCTGTTAATACAGGACCAACAATTGGGTTTAAGTCATTAAGTTGAAAACTGGATAAATCGACATCTATAAACAAAGATGATTTCGGTTCTTGCTCATTGGCATAAATGTGAATATCAGCATTGGCTTTTGCCACCTGACATTGAGCATGAATATCTACAACGTGTTCTCGGCTATCTGTGCTGATATTTGATAACATCCCCGTTTTCAACTGGATATTTTCCATTCGAATCTCTCCCCTCTCGCGTGATTTCTTACCCAAAGGCATAAAAGTTAAATCGCCATCAGTGATGAAGAGCTGTTCAATTTGGAAAGGGAACTCAAGTTTAGATAGTAATGTGTGAGGTAATTTTTTATCAATCGATTGATCGTGATTCTTTCCTAAATCTTGAAAAACCTGAAGCACCGGTTTGAACAAATGGACTTCAGCAATATGAATTTTCTCAAGCGCAATTACTTCATGAAAATTGAATTCATTCAACACAATTGAATCTACATGAGCAACAAAAACAGCCGGATTTCGATACTTGCGATCGGCTAGCTTATACATGGCTGAATCAGCATCACCAACACTTAATCCTTGTATACTTAATCTCGAAAAATCGGTGTAATCAAAAGATTCAATTTGAGCTTTAAACTCACCTGATTTAAAGGATAAATCATTGAATGATAATTCTATTTCATCTGCATCAAAAAAGGTTTTATTCGCCACTTTAACTGAATCTACCACAATGTTTTGGACATCTAACTGCAACTTATTGAGTGAAATGTCTAGAGGCTTTTTAGCATTGGAATGGTATTTAATTGTTCCATTTTTAATTAGGAAACCTTCCAACTTTAAGCTGTATACCAACTGATTCGATAACTCTCTAAAAGAAGTAGACTCCCCTTCAGATCGAATCAGCTTATAATTCTCTTGAATATCAATTTCGGGTGAATCAATAATCAAGCTATCTAAATGAATGGTTTTAGTTAATAAATCAATCAAAGACCAACCATAAAGTGAGATTGAAGTGGATGATCCTTCTAACCAAAACCCTTTAAATGCAGTGTCGTGTTCTTCAATTTCGGCCTTTACTTCGGGTTTAGGAATGAATGAAACTG
>CAJWSQ010000045.1 GCA_913045895.1 uncultured Flavobacteriales bacterium
CCCAAAGGTCGCAGGTTCGAGTCCTGTCCCCGCAACTAAAGCAAAAAGCCTGATCATTTGATCAGGCTTTTTTTATTGCATTTTTTCTCCTAGTAATTCTATTTCACTTAGCCATCTGGTTCTTTTCTCAGGAGTTGATGACTTAATGGGTGCAAACGTTGTTACTTTAACCGGACTTACACCACAGTAGTTCAACACTGCATTTTTCATGGTATTCTTAATGGCATTTTTATAAACTAGCCAATTGTACCATTTCGGTGAATCCATGGTAATGATTAATCGAGCCGATTTTTTGGTGAGGAATTTCTCCCAAAGCGCAGAGTTGGGTTTGTACTTAAAAGCATAACCTGGAAGAAAAGTGCGATCAATGAATCCCTTCATTAAGGCAGGCATGTTTCCCCACCAGCTTGGGAAAACCCAAACAAGGTGATCTGCTTTTTTTATTTTTTCCTGCATCAACAGCAAATCAGGCTCTAATTCTTGAATTTCTTGGTAACCTTTCCAAAGAATAGGATCGAAGGTTAAATCGGAAAGAAAAACGAGTTCGTTGGTTGTTTCGTGATTTTTGTCAATCCCTTTTTGATAGTGTTGAGCTAAAGCAGCGCAAAAGCTGTCTTTGTTGGGATGCCCACAAATAATTAGTGTGTGTTTCATGGTTGAAATATGGCTTACGATGGAGCTGTAATATTACACAAAAAAGGCCCCGCTGCGCGAGGCCTAATGTTAATTTGTACTGACTTTAGCACTGATGAGCAATTTCTTCTCGATAGATTGCCCTGAAGCCAAATATTCTTTCCATTCTATCAATCCTTTTTCATCAGGTTCTCCTCCTGATAATTCTACCAATTCAATTTCTATGTTGCTTGATTTCGAAATTGGGATTTGATCGTGAATCACCAAGTTGATTGCTTCGGCATGTTCGTTTTTCACCGAAACAGACCAGCCTAATTCTTTACGATAGCCTTTTTTCAAAAAGATTTGCTTATTGAATTCTTTATTGATCTCCTTGTGAGCAACTATTTTAGAATCTTTTCCAACCGATAGTTCTAAAGTGTCTTTAACGATAGAAGGTGAGATTTCAGTTTTGCCTACATAAGCGCTCTCGTAATAGATGCTGGCTTCTGCTTTCAATAAATTCAGTTGTCCAAACTCAGGAATGTTAGCGATCAAATAAGCCTCGTTATTGATGCTCGGATATACATGGTAAACGTATTCTGCTTCAACAACGCTCTCTAGCAATTCAATTTCTGAATTCAACCCATCCGATTGCAAACTATATGGTTCTTTTAACTCATACTCAATGTGAGTGATGTTTACAGAAGTTTCCAAAGAGTTTATTTGATTGGTACTAACCTTGCTCCTAGAATAACTTTGAGAGCTATTGTAATAACCACTGTTAGAGATTACTCCTCCAGATAGTTCTCCATAGCTGGCAGGTATGCCACCAGATAAAACAGATATCTCTTCAATTCCCTGTTGAGGTACGTTACTAGATCCTCTAACTCTAATCCCATCTATGTAATAATAATTCTCCTGACTACGCGAGCTTCGAAGGTTTAGTGATGAACCATCATCAGAAACATAAACACCACCAACTTTTGCCGCAATTCCTGCTGTAGATCTAACTGGCATATGAGCTATTTCATCTTTATAGACTTTTTGTTCCACATCTTTTTCGACTAATGGTTGATAGCGTGATAGGTTAATATTTACAATGTTTTTTTCTCCAGTTTCAATTTCGATGTTCTCTTTTTTAAAATTGGAAATTCCTACATAATTACAAACGAGGTCATATTTGCCCGGAAAAATTGGACGAATAAGATAAACGCCATTTTTGTCTGATATTCCCTTAGCGATGAGTGAGTTGTCTTTTAAGACTTGAACAAGAGCGTAAGAAACGGGTTCGCCAGTTTCTAAGTTCATGACTTGCCCTGTTAAAGCACCAGCCTTTCTTTTTCCATCGTTTTGAGAATCGTAAGGATATTTTTTATCAAGTTTCCAAACTTTCTCATTGGGAATTGATTGGCTAGAATTTGGTTCAACGTTGCTTACTTTCAATTTGATATTATCCCAATGCTCACCAGTTTTTTGAAAAACATCGGCTTTATGGATAATTGAAAGTGGCATAGAGATAGAGCTAACATGAAAATCATACTTTGGTATCCAACCTGCTTCAACAGTGAAGTAATTGAGCTGTACATCACCTTTTAAATTAGATTTACATCTAACATCTACGTAAACCTTACACCCAGGCCTTAATCTATCTGTGGCTAGTTTATTTAGCTCTTTATAGAACTCTTTTGAGGCTTTGTTTAGTTCAATTAATTTTTGATCAATATCAATAATCTCAGTTTCAATAGTTCCGATCTTATCGGAATAAAAATCTGAGAGTGATTTTAGTTCTTCTACAGTCAGTTTAGATGGGCTTATCTCGGTATTCCTTTCAATTACATATCGTTGACTTTTGAGTACTTCGATTCTAAGTATCAATTTTCTCTGAATGATATCCAATGAATCAAGTTGTTTTTCAATTTGCTTTTCAGCCTTTGACTTCAAATTTGATTTCATTCTATACTGCAGGGGTCTTACAGATTTCACTTCCATACCATCTAGTGGCTTAAATTGCAAGCTGCTCAACTCAATGCCATAAGGCAAATCATCAAAAATTAATAAGTGTTCCCCAGCAGTTAAGTTAACAGATCCGTTACGAGTTAGGTGAGCTCCTTCAAAAAATAAGGTTGCTTCTTTTACGGCAGATTTCACGTTTACTGAATCTCTGGCTTGCGCGGGTGAGTACCATCCAATTAGTGATAGCAGCACCCATAAAATGTGTTTTTTAGGTTCCATAAGCATAGAATTTGATAGTAAGTTCCCACTTAAAATCAGCTTTACCGATCTGAAATCCGTGTACGGTATCGAAATAAAAAGGAAAGGTTTGTTTTTACACTTTTCTGAAATTTTGAAAACACCAACTCAGCTATTCATATCTATCGTATTAAGTGTAGTGTATGGCGCAATCTGATTGACTTTCTTACTTTGTGCTTACTATATATTCTTAATGATATGATAAGCGTACCAAGTCACATTGATGGATTAATTGCCTACAATCCCGGAAAAACCGTGGCTGAATATCAGCAAGAATTTGGATTTACTCAAAAAGCTGTTTTGTGGAATAACGAAAACAATTTGGGAGTTCCACAGGGTGCCAAGGATGCTATTACAAGGGTGTTGGATGAGATGAGTTTTTATCCCGATCCCATGTCTTTTGAGCTGAAAAAAGCATTGGCAACTTGGGTTGGAGTAGAGGTAAATCAAATTAATGTTGAAAACGGATCTGAAAGCATTTTAGCCAACATCTTCAAAGGATTTGTTGGACAGGGAGAAAATATTGTCACTTCACAAGGTTCATTTGTATCGGTATATGTTTGGGCCAAATCGTTTAACATCGAAACCAAGCTCGCTCCTTTAAATGCAGATTATGGTTTTGATTTAGATGCTATGTTGGGTTTAATAGACGATCAAACCAAAGTGGTTTACATCTGTAATCCAAACAACCCTACAGGTACCATGATTTCTGATGAAGAGCTTCAAGCATTCATGCAAAAAGTGCCTAAGCACATTTTGGTAGTGGTTGATGAAGCTTATTATGAGTATGCCAAAGAAATTCGATCTGATTACCCAAATAGCGTTTTGTATGAGGATGAGCGTATCATTACGCTGAGAACTTTCTCAAAAGCTTTTGGTTTAGCTGGTGCTCGTTTGGGTTATGCCATTGCGCATCCCAAATTGATTGAAGTGTTGAATAAAGTCAAAATGACTTTTGCTCCATCAAACATTACTCAGGCTGCTGGGTTAGGTGCTCTAAATGATCAAGGCTTTCTCGAAAAAACCATTCAATTGAATACCGATGGAATGGCATATATGAAATCTGCATTGGACAAATTGGGAGTTTATTATGCCGATACCGCAGCCAATTTCTTGATGTTAGATTTAAAAACAGAGGAAAAAGCGGTTAAAATCACACAAACTTTACAGAAACAAGGCGTTTTTGTAAGGTGGTTGAAAGCATTTGGGTTAAGTCATTGTATTCGTGTAAGTGTTGGATTACCAGAGGAAAACGAATATTTTATTCGTAGATTCTCTGAAGTTTTAGCAGAAAATTGAAAAAAAATGAAATTATTTTCAATCTGCTCCCAACCCTTTTGCAAACTACCCCGTTTATACCAGTGACTTTCTCATAGGCGATTTAGGGTTAACTTGTTTAACTAGTGAAAGGCGGGTGGAGACCCGCCTTTTGCGTTTTATATACTTTCCTTTTCCTCAGATGAAAAAAGGAATCGCCAAATCCAACGTTTTTTGCTTTTGCTGTAGGTGAGGAATATGCTTACAACCTTTAACCACTTCAATGGTGCATTCACCACCAGTATGTTCGAGGATTGAATCTAATTGAGCCAGCGTTCCATATTCATCTTGATCGCCTTGGATGGCTAAAACTTCTGCTTTTATTTTCTTCAATTCTTCTTCAATGTTCCAATCTTGAAAATCTGGTGCTGTCCAGATGTCGTGCCATGCATAAAACATAGATTCAACATCATTTGGATGATACTTTGCTAGTTTCTGTTTGAAATCAGTGGTTTCGAATAGAACCTTAGCAGGCTTTACACCATCAACTGTTTCTTTCTCTACAAACACGTGAGCAGCTTCAGATAAAACACGATTTGTTTGTAGAGGGAAATAAGCTGCAAATAACAAGGCTATAGTTGCTCCATCTGAGTGCCCGAATAGATCAACGGGTTCATCAATCTCTAAAGCTCTTAAAACAGCTGGTAGCTCTTCTATGGCGTACTTGTATAAGAAGTTACTCTTTCTTTTTTCTTTGAATGGAGATGAAAGGCCATGACCTTGTCGTTCATAAACCAATCCTTTTCGGTTTAATGCGGTACAAAGTTTTTCAGGGAAATCTTTCCATTGGCCAATACTACCTAATGCTTCATGCAAAAAAACCAACGGAGTTCCGCTGGCTTTTTCATTGATCCACTGATAATGGATTTCGATATTGTCATTTATGGTGCAAAACCCCATAATTAATAGTTTAATAGTGCTTCAATTGCTTTTCCAACTTTCTCAGCATTTGGAAGCATGGCAGCTTCTAATGTTGAATTTAATGGAATTGCAGGCATGTTTTCCGATCCAATTACACGAACGGGTCCGTCTAGATATTCGAAGCAATTGTTTTGAATTGAACCAGCCAGAGATTGAGCAAACGTGCTAACCACAGGTTCTTCAGTAACAACTAAACATTTGCCGTGTTTTTTAACCGTTTCGTATACCAACTCTTCATCAAAAGGAACCAATGTTCTCAAATCAATGATTTCAATTTTTCCAGCATAGTTTTTAGAAGCCTGTTTAGCCCAATAAACGCCCATTCCGTATGTGATTACGGCTAATGTTTCGCCTTTGTTGATTGCTGCTTCATCAGCTTCTAAAACAACCCTACCTTTTCCAAACGGAATAACGTAATCAGCATCTGGCTCTATGGTTTTAGAATCTTCTGTTCCTTTGATTTTACTCCAGTACAAACCTTTGTGTTCTAGCATTACTACTGGGTTTGGATCGTAAAATGCGGCTTTCATCAAACCTTTTAGATCGGCACCAGTTGAAGGATAAGCAATCTTAATTCCTCTGATGTTTGTTAAAACCGATTCTACTGAACTAGAGTGGTAAGGTCCGCCACTGCCATACGCACCAATTGGCACACGAATAACAGCTGACGCAGGCCATTTTCCGTTTGATAAGTAATATGAACGGCTCAACTCAGTGAACAATTGATTTAGTCCTGGCCAGATGTAATCAGCAAACTGAACCTCTACAATAGGTTTGCATCCAGTTGCTGCCATACCAACTGTGCTACCAATAATAAATGCCTCTTGAATTGGTGTGTTGAAAACGCGATCGTCTCCAAATTTTTGAGCTAGCGTAGCTGCCTCACGAAACACACCACCCAATCTTTTACCAACATCTTGCCCGTATAACAATGCTTCAGGATGCTTTTTTAAGATTTCTTGCACTGCGAATAAAGCAGAATCAACCATCACCGTTTTTTGTCTGCCAGCTGGCTCGCGTTCACCCTTTTCTTCAGTAATTGGAGTAGGAGCCCACTGATGGTTGAACAAATCTTCTGGTGAAGGATCTTCGGCTTTTAATGCATTATCATAATCAGCCTGAATTTGATCTTTAGCTTCAGCTTGAATTTTATCGAGTTCTTTTTCCTTAAATCCAGCATCTAACAATTGAGCCTTAAAGCGTGGATAAGGATCTCTTGCTTGGTGCTCTTCTAAATCATCGCGATAGGTCTCTTTACGAACACCGCTGGTGTGATGACCCAACAATGGAACTTTTGCGTGTAATAAGAATGGTCTACGCTCTTTACGAATTGCCTTGATGATTTTTTCTACTTGCTGATATGCATTGAAGAAATCAGTTCCATCAATTGAGATAATTTCAATACCCTCAAATCCTGAAGCGTATTTTGCGGCATCCATTGCGCGTGTTTCAGCTGCACTGGCAGAGATATCCCATTCATTATCTTGAACTAAAAACAGAAGCGGGAATTGTTTCAAAGCGGCCATTTGAAGTGCTTCAGAAACTTCACCTTCAGTCATAGCTGCATCACCAATTGAGCAAACTACAACGGGCTTTTCTTTGAGATCTTCACCAATGTTGTGTTTTTCGCGATATTGAATTCCCATGGCAACACCTGCAGTTGGAATGGCTTGCATTCCAGTAGCACTTGACTGGTGAGGGATTTTTGGTTTATCGTCATCTTTTAATGATGGATGAGAATAATAAGTTCTACCACCAGAAAACGGATCGTCCTTTTTAGCCAAAAGTTGAAGCATCAACTCATATGGCGTCATTCCAATTCCCAATAGAATACTATCGTCTCTGTAATAAGGAGAAACCCAATCTTGTGCTTTTAATTGCATGGCCAAAGCCAACTGAATGACTTCGTGTCCACGCGAAGTAGCATGCACGTATTTGCTAGTAACGTCTTTGTGGTCTTCGTATAAATCAGACATTGCTCTAGCTTGCGACATCAATTTCCAGGCTTGAGCTAATGTATCTTTAGAGATGGTAGATTTTATATTCTTTTCAGCTTCTTTTGAACTCATATCTAGCTTCGTAAATTCTGGCGAAAGTTACGAAGAAGCATTGTTTTGATTGCCTAGGCTTTAAAATATGAAATATGATTTGGCTTGAAAAGCAAAAAGCCGAACAAATAGAATTTGCTCGGCTTTTGATGAGGGTAAATATTTTGATTTTAGAAATTAGCTGTTAAGCCAACACCTAATGTTTCTTTAAACTGAGTGCGTGGTCCAGCGATATCTGTTCCATCAGGATTGGTACCAGTAACAATGTCAATGTCGTCATCATAAATCAAGTTAGTTGTGATGTTACAAGACAACCATTTATTCACTTTCATTACTAATAAAACATCCCAAGTGATGTCAATATTCTGTGGGTTTTCAAGATAGTTGCTGAAAAAATCAGCCTTAGTTTCAAAAGTTACATTTTCAACCAATTCTTTCTTGATTCGAATTTTAGCGTATCCCCCAAGTTCAAAACGGAAATTGCTACCGTCTTTGGTTTTTACACCATTGGTATCATACTCAGCAGCATCAACGCCATAATCTCCGTTATCTGCCAACTCTTGTACCATTACAAAAGTCATTTTAGAGGTTGCAGGAGATAAATCTACACTCAACCATTCTGTTGGCTTGTATGTGAAGCCAACACCAGCAAATAAATAACCAGGAGCCATGATATGAGAAATTCTACCCACAAGGGTATCGTCTTCATACTTGAAACCTTCAGTGAATTGAGATCTAAAAGTTCCCATCACGTTGGCATCCCATTTTGGAGAAAGAATACGAGCAAATTTTGATGACAATTCAAAACGGTCATCTGTTTTTTGAAGATCTCTTTCACCTAACTGAGTAGCACCAATTGCTGCTTCAAAGTCGTTGTCCCAAAGCCAATCACCTTTTTTCCAATCGGCTGAATACTTAATTAAGAAGTTTCCCGAGATTGAGTTTTCACCCCCAGCTTGCCAGTTAGATAAAGCCACTTGTGAAAAAGTTAAACTAACAACTCCTTTAAGTTCCCAATTAGAATCAGTTGAATCTGCAGGAGTTTGCGCAAAACTTGAAATTGTAAATAGCAGAGCGAGTAAGGATAGCGATATTCTTTTCATAGCTTATTTTGAATTTGGGCGCGAAAATAGGTTATTCTTCCGTCTTAGATTCCTCAGTGTTGCTATCGTCAGTTGCAGCTGCTTCGGTTTCTTCTACTATGTAAGGGTTTTCAACCTCTCCATCTTTTGAATTTCTCAATAATCTCAGCTTTCCTTTCAACTCATCAATTTGAGCTTTAGAATCGGCAATTTTTTGTTCAACCTCTTCTTTTAATTTATTAGCTCCTTTAGAGTTAGCAAAGAATCCTAAGTTATTCTCGTACTGAATAATAGTGTGTTTCAGTTTTGAGATTTTATCACGAAGTTGTTTTTCTTCTCTTTGAATCGCTTTAGAATCTGTAGCACCAGAATTTGTATCACCCAGCTCTTTAACTTTAGCTAAATACAATAGTTTATCGGTTGCATCTTCATCTAAACCAACCTCTTTGTATTTTTTAGAGAGGGTATTTTTAAACTCGTTGTTAATTTTGTTTTTGTCTTCAATAGGTACAAAACCAATACTTGCAAATTCGTTTACTAACTGGTCAAGCTCTTTGATGGTAGCATTTGCATCATCACCAACGGTAAGACTGCTAATTTTTTCTACGATTGCTTTTTTAGCTGCTAAATTTTCAACTTGGCGTTCATCTTTAGTAGAGAAGAATTCTTTTTTCTTCTCGAAAAAGTGATTACAAGCAGCACGGAATTGCTTCCACAATCTTTGCTCATCGCGTTGGTGAGCTGGTCCGATTTGCTTCCATCTTTTTTGAAGCTTAATTAATTTATCGCCAGTTGTTTTCCAGTCTTCGCTGTCTTTAAGTGCTTCAGCTTCATCAACTAACTTTTTCTTAGCATCTTTATGTTTGTCTTGCTCTTGCTTCAATTCGGCATAGAAGTCACTTTTTCTATTGAAGAAGGCATCACCAGCAGATTTGAATCGAGTCCAAATAGCTTCATTTTCTTTGCGAGGAACGTAACCAATTGTTTTCCATTCTTTTTGAATAGCAATCACTTCGTCAGTTAGCTTACGCCATCTTTTTTCAGTAGTGATTTCCTGATCTTGCATTTCTTCTAGACGCTTGCAAAGAGCTTCTTTTTTCTCAAGATTTTCTTGGAGTTGCTCTTTAACACCTTGATAGTGCTCTTTCAGTTTGTCGTAAGCTGTGCGTTGTGCGTTTTTAAATCGATCTCTAACAGCTTCCCATTTATCGTGGAAAGTTGGACCAACTTCATCCCACTCTGCACTCAAAGAGCGAATCAAATCTTCAACTTCCTTGATTTTATCTTTTTCAAGAAGAGCTTCCATTTTTTCAGCTAACTCTTCTTTCAACTGTAAGTTACGTTTTAAGTCGTGCTCTAACAATTCGCGGTAAATGCGCATGTTGTAGAAAAACTCATCGCGAACTCGGCTGTAATTGTGTTGGAGATCTCTGTACTGAGAAGAAGCAACATGACCAATTTCTTTCCATTCTTCTTCAAGCTCTTTCATGCGAGTCATAGCTTGCTTGATATTCTCTTCGCTAGCTAAACTTTCAATTTGCTCGATAATAGACTTCTTCTTGTCTAAGTTGCGGTTTTCTGCTTCTGCTTTTTCCTTCTCCCAAGAAGTTTTCTTCTGGGTGTATTTGGTCCACAAATCTGAGAACGTGGCATCTTCATCATCTTTTCGAGGGGCAAAGTCTTCTTTTTCACCACCTTCGGCAAGGTATTTTTCCAGTTGTTCTTTGTGATCTGCGGCAAGTACAGATTGGTAATTAGCTAAAAGTTCTTTGGCTTCATTGTTAACTTCTGCAGACATTTCTGCGTCAAACAATTCTTTTAGCTTGGTGTTGATCTCCTGTTTTGTCATAATGTAACGGGATTGTTCGGTCTTTCTACAAACTTAACTGTTTTTTGATAGAGTTGTAAAGTACTTGTTTCATTGAATTTACAGCTTAACGCAAGCGTAACACGCTGAGGGTTTTAAGTCTTGATTTTCAGTTTATGAGAGTCCAGATATTTCTCCGTTTTGATCAATATCAATTCCATTTGCTGCAGGATTTGAAGGTAAACCAGGCATGCGCAACATATTTCCAGCAATTGGAATGATAAATCCAGCTCCGGATGCTACTTCAAACTCTCTGATGTGAATGGAGAAATCTTTTGGTCTGCCAATTAAAGTGTCATCATCACTTAGTGATTTTTGAGTTTTGGCAATACATACTGGAAGTTGATCAAAACCCAATTGAGTAAATCGTTTTAGTTGAGATTTGGCACGTTTACTTAACTCAATTTGTTGAGCACCGTAAACCGCTTTACTCACTTTTAAGATTTTATCTTCGATTGATTCAGAAACTTCATAAATAGGTTTGAAGTTTTGCTTGCAACTTTCAACCGCTGCTACCACCTCTTGAGCCAATTCTTCTGTTCCTTCACTACCTTTAGCCCAGCCATCTGATACGGCAACTCGAACACCTTTTTGTTTGCAGTAATCCAATAACCAATTGATTTCAGCTTCTGTGTCCGTGCTGAAATGATTGATAGCAACCACTGCTGGAATACCAAAGTGTTCAATGGTGTCGAGGTGTTTATCTAGATTTTGAACGCCTTCTTCTAAGGCTTTGATATTTTCTTCTTCCAAATTTTTAAGAGAAACTCCACCATGATATTTCAAAGCTCTTACGGTTGCAACAATAACCACCGCTTGCGGAGATATTTTAGCACTTCTACATTTGATGTTGAAGAATTTCTCTGCTCCTAAATCTGCTCCGAAGCCAGCCTCGGTTACTGTATAATCTGCTAATGATAGCGCCATTTTAGTAGCTAGCACCGAGTTTGTTCCTTGCGCGATATTGGCAAAAGGTCCACCGTGAATTATAGCTGGATTGCCTTCTAGAGTTTGAGCTAAATTGGGTTTGATGGCATCTTTCAGTAAAACAGCCATAGCACCTTCAGCATGTAAATCACGTGCAAAAACTGGTTTTCCATCAAATGTGTCGCCAATGTAAATGTTGCCCAATCTTGTTTTTAGATCTTCAAAATCTTCAGCCAAACATAAAATAGCCATCACTTCAGATGCTGCAGTAATGTTGAAACCAGTTTCTCTTAAAAATCCACCGGTTTTTCCACCCAATCCAGTAATGATGTTTCGCAACGATCTATCGTTCATATCCATCACTCTTTTCCAGAGTACTGTTCTTGGATCGATGTGAAGTTTACTGTCTTTGTTTTGAATGTCGTTATCAATCAAAGCAGCCTATAAGTTGTTTGCTTTTTCAACGGCATTAAAATCTCCAGTGAAATGTAAATTGATGTCTACCATTGGAATTACCTGACTGTAACCACCACCGGCAGCGCCACCTTTCATCCCGAAAACAGGACCCAGTGAAGGCTCACGTAAGGCAACTATAGCCTGTTTGCCAATTCGGTTTAAACCATCTGTTAAACCAATTGAGGCAGTTGTTTTTCCTTCGCCTGAAGGTGTTGGTGTGATGGCTGCAACCAATACCAATTTTCCTTCTTTTTGCTTGTCGGGGTTTAGAAATGATAAAGGGATTTTTGCCTTGTCTTTACCATATAATTCCAATTCTTCTGGATTAATTCCCGCTTTTTGAGCGATTTCTTGAATGGGCTGTGGTGTTACGCTGTGTGCGATTTCAATATCTGTTGACATGGAAGTTTATTTCAATGCTTTGTATAAAATTTCAACGGGGTGGAGTGCTTGTCTTTCGGTACCATCAGCAATCTGATGTCTACAACTGGTTCCGCTTGCAGCAATAATGGTATCGCTTTTTGCATTTCTGACGGCCGGGAATAAAACCAACTCACCAATTTTCATGGAGAGGTCGTAGTTTTTTTCTAGATAACCAAAAGAACCTGCCATTCCGCAGCATCCTGATGGAATTAAACGCGCTTGATAATTTTTAGGTAGAGAAAGTATTTTACGTGTCAATCCAACATTAGAAAGTGCCTTTTGATGGCAATGTCCGTGAACCAATATTTCTTTTTTCTGTTCGGTGAATTGCTCCGACTTGATTTTTCCTTTATCCATTTCGGCAGCTAAAAACTCTTCAATCGTAAAGCTTAATTGAGCTAGATAATCTGCTTTATCTTTTAAGTTCGAATCAACCAAATCAGGATATTCGTCTCTGAAACTCAATATAGTTGAAGGTTCAATGCCGATAAGAGGAACTTCATCACTAACCTGACTACTAAAGGTATTTACCAATTTGTTTGCACAAGTTTTAGCTTGATTCAACATCCCTTTGGATAGGAAGGCTCTTCCGCTTTCGCCTGGATAAACCACTTCGGTTTGATACCCCAATTTTTCTAATAACTGAACGGCAGTGATTCCAATGGGTGAGTCATTGAAATTGGTGAATTCATCAGCATACAACAACACTTTTGACTCAGACTGTAGCTTATTCCTTCTTGTGTTGGCCCACTTAAACATGGTGTTGGCGTGTAGCTTGGGAATAGACCGATTGTGGGCAAATCCCATCGTTTTTTTGATGATCTTCCCCGTAAAAGGAACTTGTGCTACAGCATTGTAAATAGGTGCAATTGGTGAGAAGATAGCAGATATAGTGGCGAAGTGTCCAACCATCCGTGTTTGAAAAGGAATACCATTTTTTAGCTGATATTGGTGTTCAAACTCGGCTTTCAGTTTAGCCATATCCACACTACTCGGACATTCCTTTTTACATCCTTTGCAACTAATACAATGATCTAGTGTTTCGTGAGTATCGTAATCGTTGAAAGCGGCACTGGCTTCATCTCTGGTTAAGTGCTCGCGAATCATATTTGCTCGAGCACGAGTTGTAAATGCTTCATCGCGCGTAGCCATGTAAGTAGGGCACATGGTTCCACCAGTCAATTCGGTTTTTCTACAATCTGCTGACCCGTTGCACAATTCGGTAGTTCTCAAATAACCATCAAATTCATCAAATCGGAAAGCGGTATCGAACTGTTGAGTTTCTTGTCCGGGGAAATACCTCAATGATTCGTTCATGTGAGGCGTATCAACAATCTTATTCGGATTGAAAATGTTATCTGGATCCCACGTGTATTTCACTTTTCTAAATAGCTGGTAAATTTCCTCACCATACATGAATGGAATGAATTCTCCACGCAGTCGTCCATCACCATGCTCACCGCTTAATGAACCTCTGTATTTTTTAACGAGTGTGGCAATTTCTTGCAAGATGGTTCTGAAAAGTTCTTTTCCTTCTTCGCTTTTGAGGTTGAGAATAGGGCGGAGGTGAAGCTCGCCCGAACCAGCATGAGCGTAGTGAACACAGCTCAAATTGTACTTTTTGAGCGTGTGATTGAACTCTTCTATATACGCTCTTAAATCAGGAACACGAACAGCAGTGTCTTCAATCACAGGAACTGGTTTTTCATCTCCAGGAATATTAGATAACAATCCTAAACCTGCTTTTCTCAAGTCCCATACTTTGGTGCAATCATCGCCAGTAAGAAGCGGATAGTGATAACCATAACCTTGCGCTTTTAAATCTTCCGTTAGCTCGTCTGTTCTTTCCTTTACAGCTTCTTCTGAATGGTCTAAAATCTGAATAACCAATAACGCTTTGGGATCACCTTCTAAGAAAAATCGATTTTCTTTATGTTGCTTGCTGTGCTTGGTGCAATCTAAAATAATCTTGTCCATCAGCTCAACTGCACCAGGTTTATGCTTTAAAGCAATAACCGTTGATTCAAGTGATTCATATAAATCATTGAAATGAACACAAAGCAACCCTTGAACTGGGGGCGGAACTTGCTCTACGTGTATCTTGATTTCTGTGATGAAACAAAGGGTTCCTTCAGAGCCAGCAATGAGTTTACAGAAGTTGAAAGGTTGGTCTTTTTCGCCAAAGACTTCATTCAACATGAGTTGATCTAAGGCATATCCGTTGTTTCTTCTTCTGATTTCTTCTAAAGGGAAAGTATCTTTTATAGCTTTTCGGGTAGAGGAATCTTTTAGAATGTCCCACACATTTTGATAGATGGATTGTTCTAACTCAGAAATGGTTGTTTTACCGGCAAGCTTATCTTCAAACTCGGCTTTTGAAAGTGGTTTAAATTCTACTTCATTTCCATCAGCCAATATGGCTTTGATTTCTAATAAGTGATCACGAGTTGAGCCATACATTACCGAATTGGAACCACAAGAATTGTTTCCAACCATTCCACCAATCATGGCGCGATTGGCTGTTGAGGTTTCTGGCCCGAACAAAAATCCGTGGGGCTTGAGATACATATTCAACTCATCGCGGATAACTCCTGGTTGCACGCGAACCCATTGCTCTTGGGCATTAAATTCTAATATCTCAGTGAAATTCCTCGACACATCCACTACCAATCCCGATCCAACAACTTGGCCAGCAAGAGAAGTTCCAGCAGTACGTGGAATCAATCCAATCTTCTGTTTGTTGGCAAATTCAATGAGCTCAAACAGATCATCTTTGTTTTTAGGAATGGCAACACCAATCGGCTTCTCGCGATATGCTGAAGCATCTGTGGCGTATAATATGCGGTGTTTTTCATCGGTGAATAATTCACCTGAAAGTCTTCCGCTAAGTTGCATAAGTGCTGCAGTTAACACCATAATGCTTGTTTTTGGATGTGTGATGTATCGGTTATCTTCCTATTGGAAGTCCATCTTTCAAGGTAAGCACTTCTGTTTGAATTTCGTTGCGCTCTGTGATGTATTCGTGATAGATTCCATCATATTGTATGCGCTCATCAATGGTTTCATTGAAACGCCCCATTAAGTTTAAGCACACTTCGCTGATTTCGCGTAATGCGTTTTCGTTTCCACCACAAGCCGTAATGTAATCACACAATTTACGCTCTTTGCAATATTCAATAAAAAGTGGATTTGCTTTTTTGTTGACTAAGAATCGTAACCCAACTTCTTTGGCTAAAGAGAGGTCAAGAATATCATCATAAACAAAGAGAATTTCTTCTGGCTTAATGTCAAATTGTTTCTTTAAGAAAGGAAGAGCCTCAGCTTTGTTTTTGATTTTGAAGAGAACAGCATCTAGGTGTTCACGTTCTGCCCAATAATAAGCAGTTTCGTTATTCTCACCAGTGATTATTGCTGTTGTTGGAAGAGCTTTGTTTTCGAGATAAAAGCCAAAGCGAAGCATATTTATTCCCATCGAATCGGTTTCGGAGAATGAACTTGAACCGTGTTCATCTTTGTATCCTGAGTGGAAAACTCCATCCCAATCGCAAACGATTGCTTTAATTCGAAGTAGGCGTTCTTTAATAGAAAAGGGAGTCGAAACGAATTCGGCTCCCTTTTTTTCAAATGTATCTTGTGTTCTTTTCATGGCTCTCAAATTGAGAGACCAAGTTAGCTTAGCTATTTAGCTTAACCAAATCTTGAATGTCTAACATACCAATAACTTTTCCACCAGAAGTAACTACTAATTCGTCAACTTTCTTCTCAGTGAAAACTCTTTGAGCTTCAAATAACAATTCGTTACCATCAATGCTCAATGGAGTGTTTAAATTCAAGTCAGACATTTTTTTGTTGATAGCATCAGAACCATCAGTTTCAATAAGTCTTCTTAAATCTCCATCGGTAAAGAATCCGATAGCTTCTTGGTTGTCGTTAACAACAGTTACTGCTCCAAAACCACCAGAAGTCATTTTAACCAATGAATAATTACCATCTAAACCACTTATAGTA
>CAJWSQ010000046.1 GCA_913045895.1 uncultured Flavobacteriales bacterium
TGAAGTTGCTTTGCAAGATGATAAAACCAAGTATGCACTCGGATCTGTTCTCAATCACGTGCTCATGCATCAAACCATTATCGGGCAGGAGGCTATTAAACAAATGGAAATGGCTGGTGACGAACCCGATGTGGTAATTGCTCCTTTTGGTGGTGGATCAAACTTTGCTGGTTTGGCTTTCCCATTCGTTCAAAAAAACCTGACTGAAGGCAAAAACTACCGCTGTTTGGCTGTTGAACCATCTAGTTGTCCGAAACTGACCAAAGGAAAATTTCAATACGACTTTGGTGACAGCATTGGCATGACCCCACTTTTACCAATGTATACATTAGGTCATGATTTCGTTCCTGCAAAAATTCATGCTGGTGGATTGCGTTATCACGGTGCCGGAGTTTTGGTAAGTCAATTACTTAAAGATGGTTTGATTGATGCAGTGGCTATTGATCAATTGGAGTGCTTTGATGCAGGAATCAAATTTGCTCGCACTGAAGGAATCATTCCAGCACCAGAAGCCATGCACGGAATTGCTGCCGCTTTTCGCGAAGCAGAAATGGCCAAGCAAACTGGAGAAGAAAAAGTAATCTTATTCAACTTATGTGGTCATGGACATTTTGATCTCTCAGCGTATGAAGCGTTTTTCAATAATCAATTGAAAAATCACGCGCTTTCTGATGCTGATTTGAAAGCTAGGTTGAAAACATTGGTGTGAAATTCTATTTGTAAACCATCGAATTAAGCCTCGGAATTTGCTATCTTTCAGCAACTTTCGGGGCTTTTTAGTTCCCCGTTTGTCAATCTCACAATTCGCTTACTTTTGCGCAAAATCTCGGATATGGAAAGTGAGACCAAAATCTTAGTGATCGGTGCTTTAGGACAAGTTGGAAGTGAGTTGGTAGAAACCCTTCGCGAAAAGCACGGAATCGACAATGTTGTTGCATCTGACATCCGCAAACCAGACCATGTTGTTGGACCTTTCGAAGTACTTGATGTAATGGACGCTGAAGCCATCAAGCAAATCGTATTGAAACACAACATCAAACACGTTTACAATCTGGCAGCACTCTTATCTGCTACTGCCGAGAAAAACCCTGAATTTGCCTGGAAACTTAACATGGAAGGTCACTTCAATGTGTTGAATCTAGCAAAAGAGGGAATCATAGATCGTATTTTTTGGCCAAGTTCAATCGCGGTGTTTGGACCAACAACTCCGTTGGATAACACACCTCAAGATTGCATCATGGATCCAAGTACTGTATACGGCATTTCTAAATTAGCCGGAGAGCGTTGGAACCAGTATTATTTTGAGAAATACGGTGTAGATGTTCGCTCTATTCGCTACCCAGGATTGGTTGGGTATAAATCACTCCCTGGTGGTGGAACAACCGATTATGCTGTAGATATTTTCCATCAAGCTGTTAAGCAGGGGCGCTATACTTGCTTTTTAAATTCTGACACAAAACTTCCCATGATTTATAGTGGTGATGCCATTCGTGCGACCATCGAAATTATGGAAGCTCCCAAAGAAAACATCAAAGTACGTAGCAGCTACAACTTAGCTGGAATGAGCTTCGATCCTGCAGAATTAGCTAGTGCTATTCAAAAGCAAATGCCTGAATTCGAAATGGCTTATGAACCTGATTTCAGACAAGGCATAGCAGCTAGCTGGCCTAATTGCATTGATGATTCGGCTGCTCGTAACGATTGGAATTGGAATCCAGCATACGATACCAATAGCTTAGTTGAAGTGATGTTAGAAAACCTGCGTCAACCAGCATAAATTATGTTTCAACGCGAAGAGCTTAAAGCCATCCGAACGGAATTTTGGACTGTTTTTGGAAACATCATGAAACACCAATTTTCCGAAACTGGAATTCGTGTGCGTTGGACGAATTACCGAACGGGAGTTAAAGATTTTTACTTCCGCTTAGATGCGGATGGCAAGAAAGCTGCAGTTTACATCGACTTTCAACATCCTGATCCTGAAATCCGAAACCTATTTTGGGAGCAGATGAAAGAATACAAAACCTATTTCCACAGTGCTATGGAAAGCGAGTGGAATTGGGAAGAAACTTTTTACTTGCCAGATGGCCGTGAAATCAGCCGTATTTCCAAAGAAATTAAGGATGTAAGTCTCTTCGATAAAAACACTTGGCCAACCATTTTTGAGTTCTTCAAAACAGAAATGATTCGCCTGGATTCTTTTTGGTCTGATGTTCGATTGGTTTTCATCGAGTTGAGTAAATAATTTTCCGTTTCTATTCTCAGGTATTCCATTAGTTTTGCACCTCTTATTTTGAGGTGAATACCATGAAGAAATACACGGAATACAAAACATTGAACCTGACCGAAGTTGCTGATAACACCCGTAACTTTTGGAAAGAGAACAACATTTTTGAAAAAAGTGTGACCTCACGCGATGGTGCTGAACCATTCGTGTTTTTTGAAGGTCCCCCATCTGCCAACGGAAAACCAGGTATTCACCACGTAATGGCTCGTACCATTAAAGACTTGTTTTGCCGTTACCAAACTCAAAAAGGAAAACAGGTTAAACGTAAAGCTGGTTGGGATACTCACGGACTTCCAGTTGAATTAGGCGTTGAGAAAGAATTAGGAATCACCAAAGAAGATATCGGTAAAAAAATCACGATTGCTGAATACAACCAAGCTTGTCGTGAGGCGGTTATGCGCTACACAGATATCTGGAATGATTTGACTGATAAAATGGGTTATTGGGTGGATATGGAAGATCCATATATCACATACAAAACCAAATACATGGAATCAGTTTGGTGGTTGTTGAAGCAACTTTACAACAAAGATTTGCTTTACAAAGGATACACCATTCAACCGTATTCTCCGAAAGCTGGAACTGGGTTGAGTTCACACGAATTGAACATGCCTGGAACCTACCGCGATGTGAAAGACACTACCATCGTGGCTCAGTTTAAAGTAGCTCCTTCAACATTTAAAGTTGAAGTTCTTGAATCGGCTTTCAACGAAGGGAATTTATACATCTTAGCTTGGACAACAACTCCTTGGACACTTCCTTCAAACACAGCACTTACAGTTGGTAAAAACATCGAATATGCATTGGTTAAAACATACAACCAGTACACTAATGAGCCTATTCACGTTGTATTAGCTAGCAACTTAATTGGCAAGCAATTCACTGGTAAATTTGAAGCTGTTGAAGGTGATGCTCAATGGGCTGAATACACCGCAGAAAGCAAAAAAGTGCCATACTACGTAGTTGACACATTCAAAGGTTCCGACTTACTTGAAGTAAGATACGAACAATTGTTACCATTCTGCTTACCAATGGAGAATGCAGACCAAGCATTCCGCGTGATTCCAGGTGATTTTGTTACTACAGAAGACGGTACGGGAATCGTACACACAGCTCCTACTTTTGGTGCTGATGATGCCTTGGTTGCTAAAGCTGCTGGTGTTCCTCCGATGTTGGTTGCCGATGAAAATGGCAATCCTGTTCCGTTGGTTGATTTACAAGGTCGATTCAGACCAGAAGTTGGCCCTTACGGTGGCATGTACGTAAAAAACGAATACTATGCCGATGAAGAAGCTCCTGAAAAATCTGTAGATGTTCAGATTGCGATTCAACTGAAAGAAGAAAACAAAGCATTTAAGGTTGAGAAATACGAACACAGCTATCCACATTGCTGGCGTACAGACAAACCGATTTTATATTACCCGCTCGATTCATGGTTCATTCGCTCAACAGCGAAAAAAGACCGCATGATCGAGTTGAATAAAACCATCAACTGGAAACCAAAAGCAACTGGAGAAGGGCGTTTTGGAAACTGGTTAGAAAACCTCAACGATTGGAACCTTTCTCGTTCGCGTTACTGGGGAATTCCAATTCCACTTTGGAGAACCGAAGAAGGTGATGAATTGATTTGTATCGGTTCAGTAGAAGAGTTGAAAGCTGAGTGTGATAAAGCAGTAGCTGCTGGTGTAATGACCAGCAATCCATTGGCCGATTTTGAAACTGGAAACATGGATGATGCTAACTACGATAAAGTGGATTTACATCGCCCATACATGGACAATATCATTCTGGTATCTCCATCTGGAAAACCCATGAAACGCGAATCAGACTTGATAGACGTTTGGTTTGATTCAGGTTCTATGCCATATGCACAATGGCATTATCCATTCGAAAACAAAGAGTTGGTAGAAAATCACACGGCTTATCCAGCAGATTTTATTGCTGAAGGTGTTGACCAAACACGTGGTTGGTTCTTTACGCTTCATGCCATTGCTACCATGGTTTTCGATCAGGTATCGTATAAAAATGTAGTTTCAAACGGGTTGGTTCTTGATAAGAACGGACAAAAAATGAGTAAGCGTTTAGGTAACGCAGTTGAACCGTTTGAAGCACTTGAAAAATATGGTGTTGATGCCATCCGTTGGTACATGATTACCAATGCTCAACCTTGGGATAACCTCAAGTTTGATTTGGAAGGTGTAAGCGAAGTTCAACGCAAATTCTTCCGTGCATTACACAACACGTATGCATTCTTTGCGCTGTATGCCAACGTTGATGGATTTAACTACAGCGAGGCTGAAATTGCAATGAATGAGCGCCCTGAGATTGATCGTTGGGTATTATCCAAACTCAATACCTTAATCAAAGGGGTTGATGAAGCTTACGCAGCTTATGAACCAACACGCGCAGGCCGTTTGATTCAAGAGTTTGTGGTAGATGATTTATCGAACTGGCACGTACGTTTAAGTCGTAAACGTTTTTGGCGCGGTGAGTATGGTCAAGATAAAATCTCGGCATACCAAACACTTTACAAATGTTTGGAGACTGTAGCTAAATTAGCAGCTCCAATTGCACCGTTCTATACTGAGCAATTGTTCCGCGATTTGAATGCCGCAACAGGGAGTCATAATGAAGAATCTGTTCACTTGGCTTTATTCCCAGAAGTTGACGAATCTGTAATTGATACCGATTTAGAACAACGTATGGCATTGGCTCAACAAGTTTCTTCAATGGTATTGGCATTGCGTAAGAAAGAGAATATTCGTGTTCGCCAGCCGTTACAGAAAATCATGATTCCAGTATTGAATGCCGAATTCAAACGTCAATTAAAGGATGTTTCTGGATTGATTGAAGCTGAAGTGAATATCAAAGAAATTGAATTCTTAGAAGATACTTCAGGTGTTTTAGTGAAACGCATCAAACCGAATTTCAAGACTTTAGGTCCGAAATATGGCAAGATGATGAAAGCCATCAGCGGTGCTGTTAATCAATTTGATCAGGATAAAATCAACCAGCTTGAATCTGCCGGAAGTGTTGATATTGAGATAGATAACCAAACTCTTGCTATTACTTTGGAAGATGTGGAAATATCAACTGATGATATTCCAGGGTGGTTAGTCACTACTGAAAATGGGATAACTGTAGCATTAGATATTACCATTTCAGATGAGTTGCGTAATGAAGGTTTGTCGCGAGAATTAGTAAATCGTTTACAAAACCTGCGTAAAGAGAGTGGATTAGAAGTCACTGACAGAATTGAAATTCTTGTTGAAAAAGCAGATTTCATGCAAGAGATTATAAGTCAGAATTTCGATTATATTTGCTCAGAGACATTAGCTGATTCGCTAGAAATGGCCTCATTATCAAGCGATGACCAAGCAAAAGAAACAGAGTTGGAAGAAGGGCTAACAACCTACATCAAAATCCAACCAATCAAATAACCATTTTTAAAAGCTGTTTATCATATGGCTGAACAAAAAGAAAAGACCCGATACTCGGATGCTGAATTAGCTGAATTCAAAGAATTGATTGAAGGCAAATTAGAAGAAGCTCGTAAAGATTTAGAGATGTTGCAAAGTAGCATTTCACACGATAATAATGGAACTGACGATACATCTCCTACTTTTAAAGTATTGGAAGATGGATCAGACACTTTATCTCGAGAAGAAACATCTGCTTTAGCTGCTCGTCAAGAGAAATTCATCAAGCATTTAGAAGCTGCATTGATTCGTATTCAAAACAAAACATACGGAGTTTGCCGCGAAACAGGTAAGTTGATTTCAAAAGAACGTTTACGTGTTGTGCCTCATGCTACTTTAAGCATTGAAGCAAAACGCATGCAATAATATTTTGATATTTCTAGTATACTAATGAAGTAAGGTTACAGTTCTAAAAGGGCTGTAACTTTCTTTTTACCAGTTATGACAAGCCAAGCTAAAAAGACCGGATTGATAATTCCGATTGCCATTACTTTCATCGTTTTACTGTTGGATCAAGCCAGCAAGTTCTGGGTAAAAACCAACATGTACCTTAACCAAGAAATACCAGTCTTTGGCGATTGGGCTATCATACACTTTACAGAAAACCCGGGTATGGCCTTCGGGATGGAATTTGGTGGAGAGTTTGGAAAACTGTTTTTAAGTCTATTCCGAATTGTTGCCGTTTCTGCCTTGGGTTATTATGTTTATCACCTCGTTAAAAACAAAGCTCCACGAGGCATTATCATTGCCATTACACTCATTTTCGCTGGAGCAATAGGAAACATCATCGACTCTGTTTTCTACGGTATTATTTTCTCAGACAGTTATTATCAAATTGCAGAGTTTATGCCTGCAAATGGTGGCTATGGATCATGGCTACACGGTAGAGTTGTAGATATGATATACCTACCTGTAATTAAAGGAGTTGTTCCTGATTGGTCGCCAGTTATGGCTGGTGATTACTTCATTTTCTTCCGTCCAATATTCAATTTAGCCGATACAGCAATCTCAGTTGGTGTTGGTTTAATCTTGATTTTATATCGCCAATTCTGGGGTGAAGAGAAGAAACAAAAAGCGTAAAATTTCTCACGTAAACATCTGTTTAACTGTTCTATATGTCTTTTCTTAATGTTTGAGGCAGTCATATGTCAAAAGGGTTGCCTCTCAAAATGTTAATTTTTTATTAAAATTTTTAGCTGTTTGGTATTTGTTTAAATTCGTAGGAGGTATTTACTAGCGAAGCTCATATCCCCCCAGTCGTTAACCACCTGTAAATATGAGTATTGCGGAATAATATTAAAAACTAATACTATGAGAAAAACTTTACGAACAAGATTGGCATTAATTGCATTTAGTGTCGCAGGACTATTAAGTCCTTCAATGGCTCAAGTATACACCATAGACCAAGGTGGTGTAGTACCTGCTTGCAGTGGAAAATTCTACGACAGTGGTGATTCAACATCGGGTTACACAAACGATGAAAACTACGCAATGACGTTTACGTCAGGGTTATATGGAGTTCAAGCTCAACTAGACTTTACAAGCTTTCAATTAGAAAGTTGCTGTGATTATCTAACGATTTATGATGGAACAGATAACACGGGAACGCAATTGTATTATGGTAACGGAACAAACAATCCAGGTACCATCGTTTCTACTACTGGTGCCTTATATGTAACTTTCACATCAGATGGTTCAGTAACCTATGACGGATGGGAGGCTGATATATCATGTGCGGGTACATCAACTGCGAATGAAATAGCTACTACAGGTATTAGATCAAATGGAGATTGTGGTTATTACAATTATCCTATAACGGCTACTTTTTGGAATGGTGGAACAAATGATCAATCATTTGTTAATGTCTATTACCAAATAAATAATGGGCCTATTGTTTCAGAGCAAATCTCTGATTCTTTGCTGTCAACAGAAACAACAGCATATACATTTAATCAATTAGCAGATTTATCACAACCAGGGACTTACAATATTGCGGTATGGTCACAGATTAATGGAGATGTAGACAGTTCTAATGATACTGCTTACACAACAGTCTCTTTTAACTCTCCAACTGTAAACATCTATGATTCTACTATTTGTGATCAAGAAGCTTTCCAATTCCAAGCCTCTGGTGGCACAGACTATGTTTGGTATGTAGATTCGAACTTTACTTCAAACGTTTCTGTAGATTCTTTCTACAACGCAACAGTAAATTCTAACACTACATTCCAATTGTATTTTTCAGATAGCATTTTTACAGCTTCAGAAATATACGATACAGGTTACGCTGTAATTGATCACAACTCAACAACAGGTGATGATAGAGGTGGAATTGCGGTAACTCAAGATTATGTTTATTTCAATGGAGATGCGAACTGTGCACGTTACACAAAGGATTTAACTAATGGTGTTTCACTTCCTGTTACTGATGGATTATTCTCTGACCTCGAAGATGGACAGCTATACTCCTTATGGAATACAAATACTGGCGGTTCATTTGGTACTTATTTTACATCATTAACAATAGATGCAATTACTCGTCTTGATACTGATCTTGCGGTAATTGATACTATTATGTTATCTGACACAATTGTTGTTGGTGGAAATGGCAATCCTGAGAGCGGTGTATTTGCTTCAAAAGAATACCTTATTGTTTACACTGGTTCTCAAGGGAATAACTTCTACAAAATAGACCTACCTAGTGGTAATGTAACACTTTTGAATACAGCAAACTTTACAGACCATCAAGCAAGTGAAAACTGGGCAAGCTGGGGTTTTTCTACTTATGAAAATGGCGCATTTCAAATAGTTTACGTTCAAGACAACACAGATATTATAGCAAAATATAATATAGCTACTGGTGCAATCAGTACACTTGCTACTTTCACAGACCTTAGTGATATGGCATCTATTGCTCTCTCTCCTTGGGACAATAGATTGTATTTCCATCATGAATATTCAAGTCAGTTTGGAGGCAGTGCAGAAACAGGTGGTTATTTACACGCACAAATTTTTAATGGAATTGGTCCAGCTAACGAATGTTCTGCTTTAATTACAGTAAATGTATCTGATTACATACCAAACTTAGGTCCAGATACAACTGTATGTGAAGATGTAAATTATGCATTGAATCCAGGCTCATTTGATTCATACTCTTGGTCAAACGGATCAACAAATGCTCAAATTGTACCTACAACTTCTGGCTCATACACAGTAACTACAACAGATGTTTATGGTTGTGTTAAAGACGAAACGGTTAACTTAACAGTTGATCCGAAACCTGAACTAGATTTAGGAGGTAATATTAACCTTTGTGAAGGTAGCTACTTAGAACTTACAGCAACAGAAGGAATGGTTTCATACGACTGGTCAAACGGTAGTACTGATCAAACATTAATTACTAATGCACAAGGCACATATGCTGTAACAGTTGTTGATGCAAATGGGTGTATCAGTGAAGATGAAGTTGAAGTTACTTCAGTGCCTCTCCCTCTTGTGGATTTAGGTCCCGACACAGTGATAGGAGCAAATTCATTGATGACATACTCTGTTACTAGTGGCTATGCTGGTTACTTATGGAGTACTTCAGATACAACAGCATCAACCACATTTATCATTTCAAACAACCAAATATTGTCGGTAACTGTAACTGACTTTAACGGCTGTGAGGCTTATGATGAAGTTTACATCCAAGTATTACTTGGAACAGATGGTGCTGAATCAAATAAAGAAATGAATCTTTATCCAAATCCAGCTTCTCAACAAGTATATCTTGATTTAGCAGGATTTAATGGTAATGAAGTAGATGTTACATTGATTGACCTTACTGGTAGAGTAGTTTATCAAACCGTAACAAACTCTGTTTCTACTCCAATTAACATCCCTGTTGAGCATTTAACAAATGGTGTTTACACGGTTGTTGTTAAAGCTGATGACAAAGTTATAGGACAGAAAAAAGTGGTTAAGAACTAATTCTTAATAGGCTATAAATGTTAAAGCCCCGTTGGAAATCCAACGGGGCTTTTTATTTGAAGTCAAATTGAGTTTAACCCAACAAATCTTTGTCTAATAAGTATTCAGCTATTTGAATAGCATTTGTTGCTGCTCCTTTTCTCAAGTTATCAGCAACAACCCACATGTTTAATGTGTTTGGTTGTGTTTCATCTCTGCGAATACGGCCAACAAAAACATCGTCTTTATCTTTACCGTACCAAGGCATGGGATACATATTCATGTCAGGATTGTCTTGTAAAACAACCCCTGGAGTTTCATGTAACAATTTGCGAACGTCATTCAGATCGAAATCATTTTCAAACTCAACATTGATTGATTCTGAGTGCCCACCCGTTACTGGAATTCGAACAGCGGTTGCTGAAACTTTGATATCAGATTGTAAAATCTTTACCGTTTCGTTCACCAATTTCATTTCCTCTTTAGTATATCCGTTTTCAGTAAACACATCGCAGTGAGGAATACAGTTTTGATCAATACGGTAAGGATATGCCATCTCAGCTTCTTCGCCATTGCGTTCAGCTTCCATTTGAGCTACAGCTTTAACTCCTGTTCCGGTAACACTTTGATAAGTAGAAACCAAAACACGTTTTGCGTTGTATGCTTTATGAAGTGGACTCAAGGCCATTACCATTTGAATGGTTGAGCAATTTGGATTGGCAATGATTTTATCTTCAGCCGTTAAAATATCGGCATTGATTTCAGGAACAACCAATTTATGATCTGGACTCATTCTCCAAGCTGAAGAATTGTCAACGACCGTACAACCAATTTCTGCAAATTTTGGAGCCCACTCTAATGAAGTTCCACCACCTGCACTGAACAATGCTAACTGAGGTTTTAATTCTAAAGCCTGCTTGGGAGTAACAACTGTAAACTGTTTACCATTGAATTCCAGCTTAGATCCTGCGCTCTTTTCAGATGCCACTGGGATCAATTCTGTTACTGGAAAACCTCGCTCAGCTAATACTCTGAGCATCACGTTGCCTACCATTCCGGTGGCACCTACTACAGCTACTCGCATGTTAAAAAATTGTTCTGTTATTAATGTATAATTTATAAAGGCTGCAAAAGTAATACATTTGAGCAGCCATAATTGATATCAACGTGCAAGTAATTAAGCAATTATCCCTACTCTCAATCTTATTCATTTCATTAAATGGATTTTGTCAGTTTACTGATGATTTCTCAGACGGTGATTTTACCAACTCACCCACTTGGACTGGCGATGACACAAGCTTTACAATTAATGCTTCAAATGAGTTGTGGCTAAACTCATACCCAGCACCAAATGATGAAGCTTATTTAAGTACGCCTTCAACAGCAATACATAATGCTACTTGGGAGTTTTATTTACGGATGGATTTCAATCCATCTAGTTCAAATAGAGCTTATGTTTATCTGACATCAAACCAGAGCGATTTAAAACAAAACCTGAATGGCTATTACGTCATGATTGGAAATACAGATGATGAAGTTTCATTGTATGAACAATCGGGGAGTTCATCAACAAAAATAATTGATGGTTTTGATGATATAGTGAATACAAGTACCGTTGAGATTAAGGTACAAGTTATTAGAGATGTCAACGGAAACTGGGAGTTATTTGCTGATACATCTGCAGGTTTTACTGGATATGTTTCACAAGGAACGGTAACGAATACCACTCATACAACTTCTAGTTATTTTGGTGTTTTATGCGACTTTACCTCTACTCGATCTGACTTATTCTTCTTTGATGATTTTGTGGTAGCGGGTTCTATCGTTCCAGATTTAACTGCACCAAGCATTGATAGCGCTGTTGCAACTTCATTAACAACTGTTGACGTCTATTTCAATGAGACCGTTACTAATGCCACAGCTCAAATAGCTTCTAATTACAGTATTGATGGTGGCATTGGAAATCCTGCTAGTGCGACCCGAGATGCTACCAACCACAACTTGGTTCATTTAACGCTAAGCTCCTCAATCAATGCCAATCAAACCTATACATTAACGGTAAACAACGTTGAAGACCCATCAGGTAATGCCACCTTAAACGAACAAGGAACTTTCTTTTTCTATCAACCTGTTACTATCAATTACAGAGATGTTGTAATCAATGAAATTCTTGCAGATCCATCTCCTGTTGTTGGATTGCCTGAAACTGAAATGATTGAATTGTATAATGCATCTAACCAAGTAATAAACTTAGATGGTTTTACTTTTTCAGACCCATCAACCACAGGAACTTTGCCCTCGTTTTTGCTACAACCAAACAGTTATGTGATTTTAGCCCCTAGTGCCGATGCTTCTTTGTGGACAGGATTTGGC
Organism: uncultured Flavobacteriales bacterium; assembly: GCA_913045895.1. Classification (GTDB taxonomy): domain Bacteria; phylum Bacteroidota; class Bacteroidia; order Flavobacteriales_G; family Salibacteraceae; genus UBA6049. Next base: position 12,091 of record CAJWSQ010000046.1, read on the forward strand.
GATGTGATTTCTCCATCTTCTTGGCCAACGTTAAATAACGGAGGCGATGAATTAATCTTAGCATACAATGGAACAGTTGTAGACCAAGTAAACTACAGTGACTCTTGGTATGCTACTAGTTCTAAAGCAAACGGTGGCTGGACATTAGAGCAAATCAATCCAGTTAGTGGATGTTCTGGTGCAGCAAATTGGGCAGAAAGTGAAAGTTCACAAGGTGGTACACCAGTTGCTCAAAACAGTGTTTATGATATTACTCCTGATGCAATTCCTCCAAGCATTGTTTCTTATGAAGTTCTATCCTCAACTCAAATTGCATTTACAACCTCAGAACAGCTGGATACAAGCAACTTTTCATCTGTATCCATACAATTAGCTCCTTCATTGGGTCAAACTATGCTGAGCTATTTAGACATGCAAACGATTGTGGTTGACCTTACTTCCCCAATGGTTGCAGGCACTGCATATACGGTTGAGATAAACGGACTTTCAGATTGTATCGGGAATACACAATCAACAGCGTTTACTGCACTAATTGGTGTCGGGCTAAATCCAAACGTTTACGATTTAATCATCAATGAAATTTATGCCGTTCCAGACGAAGCCGTTTTTGAAGATGAATTCGTTGAAATCTACAACAGAACCAATTCTTTAATTACGCTAGATAACCTGTATTTCGCTGATGCTAGTTCAAGTGTTTCGCTACCTAACATCCAAATAGCTGGAAATAGTTATGCTGTATTAATTGGAGGCACTTCAACAGGTTCAAGCCCATACCTCAACAACGGAGTTTGGTACATTCCACTTTCTAATTTACCCAGTTTGAATAACGCTGGCGATGTAATTTCCATTGGAAATTCTACAACGGGTGAGGTAATTAACACCGTATCCTATTCTGATAATTGGTACATCGATTCTGATAAATCAGACGGTGGTTATTCTTTAGAATTGATTAACCCTTTAGATGTTTGTGCTGGTAGTAGAAATTGGCGAGAACCAATAGCTATTAATCACACCATGGGAGAACAAAACACCGTTTATGATGCTTTTACTCCCGATGCTGTACGGTTCGTTTCAGCTCAAATTAGTGGAGATTCAACACTTCAAATTACCTCTAACGGAAATATCGATGTTGATTCCATTACATTCACGTTAACACCAGGGTTAAATGTGCTGGCTATAACTTCAATTGATGATGCTGGCCAAGCCTTTCAAATTCAAGCGTCTGATGCCTTTGAAACTGGAGTGGTTTATACACTTACCATTTCAGGTATTCGAGATTGCCTAGGAAACAGCTTAGGCAGCCAAACATTTGATGTAAGATTAATTGAACCGCTAGAAATAATAATCAACGAGGTTTTGTTTGACCAACGATCAGGTGGAGCAGACTTTGTTGAAGTATACAACAGAAGCAACCAAGCTATTGACCTAAGAAACTGGAGTTTGAGCTATGTTACTTCGGGTGGAAATGTCAATTTCAGCAATTTAAGTGAAACTTCACTTGTTTTAGAGCCTGGGGAATATGCTGCCTTTACAGAAGATCCTGAAAATATAGCCTTGGAATATCCATTGGCTCATACCGAAAGGGTTTTTAATGCAGACCTTCCTACCTATTCAAATGATGAAGGAAGAGTTACCTTGGTTTCAAACCTTTATGACACCATTGATGATTTCTCATATTCTGCTGATATGCATTTCGATCTACTGATTGATGTAGATGGTATTTCACTAGAACGCATCAATCCAGATAGACAAACAAACGATGCTACCAACTGGCACAGTGCTAGCGAGCGTGTAGGTTTTGCAACACCAGGGTACGAAAACTCGCAATTTGGATTCTCTGAAAATGCTTCAACCGAAATCAACATCAATCCCGAGACTTTCTCGCCAGATAATGATGGCTATAACGATGTAGTAAATATTGAGTTTGAACTTGATAATCCAGGGTATGTAGCCAATATCAAAGTCTATGACCCCAATGGTCGTTTAGTAAGAAACCTTGCAACCAACAGAATATTAGGAAGTTCAGATGCTGTAAGTTGGGATGGTATAAACGATGACGGACAAAAAGCTGGAATTGGCATTTATTTAATATACGTTGAACTCTACGATCTAGAAGGTAATGTAGATCACTACAAAGAAACTTGTGTACTAGCGACTAGACTCTAAGTCGTATTTAATATTTAAGTAACATAAGCATTTGATTATCCTTTAACTTTGCAGCGAAATTTATAATCGCATTATTTGCTATGAAACAATTATTTACTCTTTTAGGGCTATTTATTGCCTCATTTGGTTTCGGACAAAACCTCAGAATTACCGAAATCATGTACAATCCTCCTGAGTCAGGAACTGACTCTCTTGAGTATATAGAAATTTACAACCCGGGATCTTCAGCTGTAAACTTATCTGGATACAGCTTTTCACAAGGTGTTACTTATACCTTCCCAACCGGAGCTAGTGTTGCTGCAGGTGGATATGCTCTAGTATGTGTTGATTCAGTTGCTATGCAAACTGTTTTTGGTGTTGCTGCATACCAATGGACATCAGGCGGATTATCTAATGGTGGTGAAGACATCACATTAATTGATGCCTCAATGGTTACCGTGGATAGCGTTAACTATGATGATGCAACACCATGGCCTACAACTCCTGACGGTAATGGTCCATCACTAGTACTTTGTGACCTTAATGCTGACCCTAATTTAGGTTCAAGCTGGGTTGTTTCTCAGTCAAGCACTGGTGTTACAATCAACGGTAACACAGTTTATGGATCTCCAGGGTCTGCTGATTCTGCTTGTTCTTCAACACCAACTCCTCCAGCAACTCCTTTCTATCCAATTGCAGATATCAACAACGTTGATGCAAATGGTGTAGCTGATTCATCAGGTGTTAACTGCTGGACACAAGGTGTAGTTCTTGGTGTAAACATGAATAGTAGTGGTTTATCTTTCACTATTTGGCACAATGAAGGTATCGGTGTATACGGAAGTGTTGTAAACGGATACTCTGTTAACGAAGGTGACTCAGTTAGAGTTATGGGTACAGTTAATCAGTACAATGGTTTAACTCAAATTGATCCAGATTCAATCGTTTTAATCAACTCTGGAAACACTATTCCAACTCCAGCAGTTGTTACTGCTTTGGGTGAGTCTACTGAATCTAATTTAGTAACATTCGAATTCTCTGAAATTACAGCTGTATCTGGTTCTAACTTCACTTTGGTAAGTGGTACTGATACTATCACTATGCGTGTTGATTCAGACACTGACGTATTAGATAGCTTAACATTAGCAGTTGGTGATTCACTTTGTTCTGTAACAGGTATTGGTGGTCAATTTGACGGCTCTAGTCCTTACACTAGCGGTTACCAATTATTCCCTCGTTACTATACAGATTTAGATACTACTTGCGGAACTGTTGATACAACAACTCCTCCAGCTGTAGTTATTCCTACTTATGATATCGAAGTATTACGTACAGTTAACGCTGACTTTGAGCCAGATTCATTAGGTGTTTACTGTGCTGTTGAAGGTATTGTTTACGGTGTAGATCTAGATGGAAACAACGGCTTAAGCTTTACTTTAATTGATGAAACAGGCGGTATTA
>CAJWSQ010000047.1 GCA_913045895.1 uncultured Flavobacteriales bacterium
TTTTTTGTACTTGGTTCATCTATCTTTAAACGATGGAAAAAACCAACTACAACCAGAAACTATCTATAAAGTCTTGGGCTGAAGACGATAGACCCAGAGAAAAATTACTCCAAAAGGGGCGTAATTCTTTATCAGATGCCGAGCTTATTGCCATATTAATTGGAAGCGGAAACCGCCAACTTTCAGCGGTAGAACTATCCAAGCAAATTCTAGGTTCGGTTTCAAATAATCTCCACGATTTAGGAAAACAGTCTGTAAAAGATCTCATGAAGTTTAAAGGTATTGGTGAGGCTAAAGCCATATCCATTGTTGCTGCCTTGGAGTTAGGAAGAAGACGGAAAAGCCAAGAAGGAATTGAGAAACCTAAAATTACCAGCAGTGATGATGCTTATCAGGTAGTTTATCCTCTTTTAGCCGATTTACCTCACGAAGAGTTTCATGTAATTTATTTAAATCGAGCCAATAAAGTAATGTTTACTCAAGCTATAAGTAGAGGTGGAGTAAGTGGAACTATTGCTGATGCGAAACTCATTTTTCAACCTGCAATTCAGCAATTGTGCTCGTCTGTGATTTTGTGTCACAATCATCCAAGTGGACAATTAAAGCCCAGTCAAGCAGATATCCAATTAACCAAAAAGTTATTACAAGCTGGAAAAGTGCTTGAAATATCTGTGTTAGATCACCTTATCGTGGCCGACAAATCTTACTTTAGCTTTGCTGATGAAGGAATGATGAACGCATGATTCAAATATACACAAAGCGTCAATCCACAAGACTTAAATATGTAGCTACTTTTATTCTTGAGTCTATACTCAAAGAGAAGGTAGAATTCATTGATGATGATGGAAATCTAAATAATAACCTACCTGTGATTTGGTACGACTCTAGCGAGCCAACAAATGGAAGTTACTTGCAGATTAGGCCGCATGAGTTTATCGTTGAGAAAGGTGTTTCAGATCACTCCATTCAGGTAGGTGAATGGAAAGATCATCCGATTTTTTTCAAAACATCAGAAGAAGGTTTTCCATTTGATATTTTTTCAGCTTCCTTTTATTTAATATCAAGGTATGAAGAGTACCTACCCCATAAAACAGACAAACACGAGCGTTTCTCAGCAGAACAATCCATCGCTTTTGAGCATGACTTTTTAAAACGTCCGTTGGTTGATGAGTGGGCATACCTACTTCAAAATGAAATTAAATCATTAAACCCTAACTGGAATCCAGCCACTAGGAAGTTTAAATATGTGAGTACGGTTGATGTGGATACTGCTTTTGCATTTAAAGGCAAAGGGGTAATTAGAACAACCGGAGCTTTGTTGCGTGATGCTGCTTTTTTCGATACTAAAGCAGTTAAAGAACGTGTGAGAGTTATTGCAGGTGCTGATACAGATCCATATGATGTTTTCCAATATCTAATCGATCTCAAAGAAGAATTTGATCATCCTATGATCTTTTTCTTTCTATTGGGTGATTATGATGTCAACGATAAAAACATTCCACATTGGAGTCCTGCTTTCAGATCAATTATCAAACATGTAAATGATTATGCCTTAACGGCAATACATCCATCGTATGCCTCTACTACAGATTCATCTAAAATATTGACAGAAATTAAGCGCTTGAAGAATATCACTCACATGCCTATCACTAAAAGTCGCCAACATTTCTTAAAAATCCAATTGCCAAAAACCTACCGCAATTTGATTGAGGCAGATATACAAGATGATTACTCGATGGCGTATGCCTCACACAGTGGATTTAGAGCCAGTACTTGTACACCATTTCGCTTTTACGATTTGGATTTAGAACTAGAAACAGATCTTCGAGTACATTCATTTCCTTTAATGGAAGCTACCTACAAATACTACAAACATCAAACACCTGATCAGGCATTGGAGTTGATGAAACCGGTAGTAGATAAGGTTAAAGCTGTTAATGGAATTCTATATACAACTTGGCACAATGATTCATTAAGTGAGCATGGTGAATGGAAGGGTTGGAGAAAATTGTACGAACAGCTTTTAAAATATATTCATGAAGCTTAATTTAGATAGCTTTGAAGGAATTGCAATAGGATGAGTTTAGAGGTTAAAAATTTGGGGTTAGAAAACAGCATATTCAATCATTATATAGCTGAAATTAGAGATTCGTTGGTTCAGAAAGACCGCATGCGTTTTAGAACTAACCTCAATAGGATGGGGCAGATTTTAGGGTATGAAATAAGTAAGACCTTGAAATACGAAGAGCGAGAAGTAATTACACCTCTTGGTCAAGCCTTTGTTCCTGTACTAAAAGACTTTCCAGTATTAACAACTGTTCTTAGAGCTGGATTGCCTTTGCATGATGGTCTTCTTCAAGTTTTTGATCGATCTGATAACGGCTTTATTTCTGCCTACAGAATGCACCATAAAGACAATGAATTTGAAATTAAGGTCGAGTACGCTTCATGTCCTTCATTATACGAAAGAACCTTAATATTATCCGATACAATGCTCGCCACAGGAAATTCAATGGTGTTGAGTTTTCAAACTTTAATTGAAGAATACGGAACCCCAGAACATGTACACTTCGTAAGTGTGATAGGAAGTAGCGAAGGTGTTGAGTACCTTCGCAAAAATGTAGAAATTCCAGCTACACTTTGGATTGGAGCAATTGATGAAGAAATGACAGCTCAATCATACATTGTTCCTGGTTTAGGTGATGCTGGAGACTTAGCGTTTGGTCAAAAAGACTAATCATGTGGCAAGACTTATTGGCCATTGTAGGGCTTTTGCTTTTCAGTGGAACTAAATTTATGATGGCTCCTGGAGCAATTCTAGCAGCAGGCTATTCCATCCCCGTAACAATGATTATTGCTTCTACGGGTGGAGTGGCAGGAAGCTTGTTTTTCTTCTATTTAGGGAGTGTTTTGTTTTCATGGTGGGAGAGCTATTTTCCGGCCAAAGGTCCTATGAAAATTTTCACTCGAAAAAACCGATTAATTATTCAGCTTAAAAACAAGTTTGGAGTAATTGGTTTAGCGTTAATGATTCCACTTATCAGTGTTCCAATCAGCGCCTTATTATCTGCCAAATATTTCAGATACGATAAAAAGGCTGTTCCAGCTTACATCGTTTCGGTGTGTATTTGGACTGTTATCCTCACTTACTTTTCTGAACCTGTAGTACTTTTCTTAAAGCAATTATTTTGAAAGCATACAAGCATATTTTTTTCGATTTAGATCGTACCCTTTGGGATTTTGAAACAAACTCTAAAAACACACTTCTCGAAATTGTAAGTGAGTTTGAATTGCTCAAATACGGAGTGCCTTCAGCTGAAGAGTTTATTGCTGTGTATCGAGTAGAGAATGAAAAATTGTGGGATGAATATCGCGTTGGCAAGATCCACAAAGATTTCCTGAGATCTGAGCGCTTTTTACGCTCGTTGAAACACTTCGATATTGATTCTAAAGAGATCGCTGAGAAAATCGGGTTTTATTACGTGAATAAGAGTCCTGAGAAGAAAGCTTTGTTCCCGCATACACATCAGTTGCTTCAAACCTTGGTAGATAAAGGAATCAACCTGCATATCATTACCAATGGATTTGAAGAGGTGCAAGCTGTTAAACTAAAGAATTGTGATTTGAGATCGTACTTCGATCATGTAATCACATCTGAAAAAGCAGGAGTTAAGAAGCCAGATCCAGCAATTTTTAACTATGCATTAAAATTGGCTCATGCGTCTCCAGAAGAATCATTAATGGTAGGTGATGATGTAAAAGTAGATTTATTGGGTGCGAAAAATGTGGGGATCGATCAAGCATACTTTAACCCTCATAACGAAGCTTACTCAGCTGAATTAACAGTAGAGTATAAAGATCATAGAGAATTATTGAGTTGGATTCTTAGCGAGGAATTTCAGCAATAGGAGTTCTATTTCCAATTACTTTTTCTTCTAAATCAACCAAAACTTTAGTTCCAATAGGTAAGTATACATCTACACGTGAACCAAATTTAATGAATCCCATTTCGCTACCTTGAGCAACGGCTTGTCCTTCAACTTTATCGTAGCACACAATTCTTCGTGCAACTGCTCCAGCAATTTGACGAAGTAAAATGCTAAAGCCGTTTGAGTTCTCAAGAACTACAGTTGTTCTTTCGTTATCTGTAGATGCTTTTGGATGCCAAGCAACTAAGAATTTACCCGGGTGATATTTGAAGTATTTGATAATCCCTGAAATAGGATTCCAGTTGATATGCACGTTTAAAGGAGACATGAAAATTGAAACTTGAATTCTTTTTTCATGGTAGAATTCATCTTCAACAGTTTCTTCAATAACTACTACTTTTCCATCTGCAGGAGCGTAAACAAAAGCATCATTAGCAATTACAGTTCTATCTGGTTTTCTGAAAAATTGAAGAATTACAACTTCCATGAAAACAGCCAATAAAACTAAAAGCATTTTAACAATGTATATATCGTAAAAGACTTTGTAAGCTAATGCAATTAGTGCAATGGCAACTGCACTTACTAGAATAATACTGGCTTTACCTTCTTTATGTAGAGTCATTCAAATCGATTTGGATAGCGCAAAAATAATTTTTAGTGCTTTAGTGTACTAATATGAAGTAAATATAGTTGGCTGGTGCAGCTAAAAATAATGCGTCAAATCGATCTAATATTCCACCATGGCCTGGTAATAAGTTACCTGAATCTTTAATACCACGCTCCCTTTTCATTTTAGATTCGAATAAATCACCGAGCGTAGCGAAAGTCCCCGTAATGAAAGCAGCGCCTAAATAGTATTGATAATCCAAATCAAATACATATTCAGCTAGAATGTAGGTAATCAGCATTGAGATAATTACTCCTCCAACGGTTCCTTCCCAGGTTTTTCCAGGTGATAATTTGGGATACATTTTGTGTTTTCCGATGGCTCTTCCTGTCAAATAAGCCCCTGTATCATTGGCCCAAACCATGAAGAAAATCATTAACACAGTAATTGGGCTAAATTTTTCAGATTGTTGATCCCAGCCCATTGAGAATAGACTGACAAACGGTAAGTTTAAATAGATAAAAGCGAATACCTCTTTGCCACTATCTTGAGTGTTAAATTTCTGCTGAAATAAACTTCGGGTTAAAGCAACAACGAGAAAGGAAATCAAAATGGTGTTAACTAATGCCAATGGAGTTGATGAGAAACCAATTGAGCTCCACAAAATCAATGTAAAAATAGCATAAGTAAAATGAGCTCCACCAGTAGGGATATGAATGAGGTTAGCTAGTTCTTTCCAGCCTAAAAGTGCAATAACAACAAAGATGATGGCTGTTGAAATATGACCATAAAAAATTGCCCCCATTAAGAGGGCAACAAATAATATTCCTGTTATAGCACGTTGTAAAAAGTTACTCAAAGCAGAATTATTTATTATGCTTTTGAATGTACTCCTTTGCTACAGTTTCATTTTCTGGATGAACAAACAAGCCTACTGAATAATTGGAGTTGTTTAGCATTTTCATCATTGAATCTTGATGATCATAAACAACACTTTCAATACCAGCTTCTTTTAAATGTCCTTGAATTAACTCAACATCAAATTTATCGGTAGAGGTATAAACTACTACCCAATCATTAAATTCACTCATTGTTCAGGTTTTTAGAATTTTCGGTTGGATTATCAGTATTTGAAGTTATTTCTTCAGGTTTATCTTCTTTTGGTTTTTCTTCAGAAATAGAAGTTGCTGCAGTTCCATTTTGAGGCAATGCGTTTTCGTTTCTTTTTCTTTCCCATTCAGCTTTAGCCAATTCTTTTTCAGCTTCACGCTTTTTATCGAATGGACGCTCACCAAAGATGCGTTCAAGATCTTCTCTAAAGATAACTTCTCTTTCAAGAAGCAACTCAGCAAGCTCTGTTAACTTCTCTTTGTTTTCTTCTAATATTTGGATAGTACGTTGGTACATTTCTTCAATTAGCTGAGAAACGCGCTCGTCAATTAATTCAGCAACCTTATCACTGTATGGTTTAGAGAAAGAATAATCTGATTGACCTGTAGAATCATAGAAGCTTAAGTTACCTACTTCTTCGTCTAATCCGTAGTAAGTAGTCATAGCATAAGCTTGCTTTGTAATCTTTTCTAAATCACTTAAGGCACCAGTACTGATTTCTCCAAAAATCACTTTTTCAGCTGCTCTACCACCTAAAGTAGCACACATCTCATCAAGCATTTGCTTTTTGGTAGTAATTTGTCTTTCCTCAGGAAGGTACCACGCAGCACCTAAAGACCTACCTCTTGGCACAATGGTTACTTTAACTAACGGATGAGCGTGCTCAAGTAACCAACTTACAGTTGCGTGTCCAGCTTCGTGATAAGCGATAACTTTTTTCTCTGAAGCAGTAATAATTTTACTTTTCTTTTCTAGACCAGCAATGATTCTATCAACTGCATCTAGGAAATCTTGACGACCAATTTCAGTGCGTTTTTTACGAGCAGCAATCAAAGCGGCTTCATTACAAAGGTTAGCTATCTCAGCACCACTAAATCCTGGTGTTTGACTTGCCAAGAAATCGATGTCAATGCTTTTATCAATTTTCAAAGGTTTTAAGTGAACCTTCAAAATTTCTTTACGCTCTTCTAGTTCAGGTAAATCAACATGAATTTGTCTATCAAAACGACCTGGTCTTAATAAAGCTCGGTCTAAGATATCTGCACGGTTTGTTGCAGCTAGTAGTATAACACCTGTATTGGTACCAAAACCATCCATTTCGGTTAGTAATTGGTTCAATGTGTTTTCACGCTCATCGTTAGAACCTTGCATTGGGTTTTTGCCACGAGCTCTACCAATGGCATCAATCTCATCAATGAAGATGATAGAAGGCGCTTTTTCTTTTGCTTGTTTAAACAAGTCGCGAACACGTGAAGCACCAACACCAACAAACATCTCAACGAAATCTGAACCAGATAATGAGAAGAAAGGTACTTGAGCCTCGCCTGCTACAGCTTTTGCCAACAATGTTTTACCAGTTCCCGGAGGTCCTACAAGTAAAGCTCCTTTTGGGATTTTAGCACCAAGTGTTGTATACTTTTTAGGGTTTTTCAAGAAATCTACAATCTCTTGTACTTCTTCTTTGGCTTCTTCTAAACCAGCAACATCATTGAATGTGACTTTTACTGAAGCTTCTTTATCAAACAGTTGAGCCTTACTTTTTCCGATGTTAAAGATCTGACCACCAGGGCCGCCACCGCCACCCATTCTGCGCATCAATAGAACCCATAATCCTATCAATAGTGCAAATGGTAATAAATAACCTAAAATGTCTCTAGTCCAGTTGTCTTGGGTAACGTAGTCATATGAAATGCCATATTCCTGCTGCCAAGTATCTAGATTTTCGGTTAGTAAATCTCCTTTTGGAGGTGTGAAGTAGAAGTGAGGTCCTGTTTTAGGGTTTGATCCAATTGCAGGTTCTTCTAGCTTGTATTTTTTCAGTGAATCAGACTTGATGTAAACCTTAGCGGTTTCATAGTTGATGATGATTACTTTATCTACATCGCCACTTTCAACCATTTTTTTGAACCCTGGGTAAGTAGTTTTAGAAGTACTTGGACCAAGTTCCAATAAGGATAGTGAAATAAGAATTACAGCGATAATTGCATAGATCCAGTAAAAGTTGAGTGGATTTTTAGGTCCTTTTGGAGATTTAGGGAATTTACCCTTCATCTTAGTATTTGACTGTTTCTTTGAGTCGTTAGTACTCATATTTTCTAATTCCTAAAATTTAGTTTTCGTCTTCAAAATAAGTTATTGGAGCATCTGCCCAAAGTTCTTCAAGTCCGAAGAAATCGCGTTTCTCTTTTTGAAAAACATGAACTACAACGTCAAAGTAATCTAAAAGGATCCATTCGGAGTTGTCTTTTCCTTCTTTGTGGAAGGGTTTTTCCTTGAGGTTTATACGAATTTCATCTTCAACCGAATCGGCTATTGCCTCAACATTGGTATTTGATGTACCGTGACAAATTACGAAATAATCGCACATTGCGTTTCCAATGTTTCTCAAATCAACTAGACAAATGTCTTTAGCTTTACGATCTTGCATTCCAGCAACTGCTGCTTCCGCTAAACGTTCAGACGAAATTTGCTCCTTTAAAACTGTCATTCAATAACTTTGAGGTTAAACGGCAAAAGTAGGTAAAAAGCCACTGCAAATAAACTAATATTGCCCAGCTGAAAAAGGCTTTAACAAGATGAATACGCTATTTGTTGGTCAACACATTTTACGCCTTGATAAAATAGATTCTACAAACGAGCATGCATTTGCTCTTTTGCGTGAAGTTGGTTTGCCTGAAGGGTCTGTTATAACCGCTGAAAATCAGTCCTCTGGAAAAGGTCAGCGTGGAAATACATGGAATTCTGAACCTGGAAAAAATTTAACGGCAAGTTTTGTTTTTAAACCTCAATTTCTTGATGCTGAGGATTATTTCTACCTCACAAAAATCACAACTATAGCCATATTTAATGTGATCAAGGATAAAGTAGAACTTCCTGTAAAAATCAAATGGCCAAATGATATCTACATTGACAATAGAAAAGTAGGTGGGATTCTTATCGAAAATCAGTTAAAGGGATCTCGAATTGGAACTACAGTGATAGGAATTGGACTTAATGTAAATCAAATAGATTTTGGCCAACTTTCAAACAAAGCCACTTCATTAAAAATTGAGTCTGATAAACATTACAGCATAGATTATCTATTAACTGAAGTGTGTGAACACTTAGAGGCCAATTACTTGCGAGTGAAAGCAAACAAACATGATTTAGACCGATTGTTTGAAAAACAATTATTCGGCCTAAATCAATGGAAAACTTTTGAGGTTGATGGAGTTCCTATAGAATTAATGATCAAAGGTGTGAGTCCACATGGTAGACTAGAAGTTATTGATCGAGATGAAACTCCTCAGAAATACGATTTCAGACAAATCAAGTTTATGATTTAACCTCAACCAATTTCTCAGCAAGCATGTTGAAGAAATTAGTCAACGGTTTATCAATCATCATTTTCATGAAAGGATTCACATCAGCATCAAAAATCATTTTAGATTTTGTTTGTTGATCTGCTGCTGTGAACATAATATCTAAAGTGAATTCAAAAGGGTTTTTACCTTCTGAAACCATGTGAATTTTTTCTGGTTCTTGAGAACTTTCTTTTCTCATTCCAATTTTAGCAAGACCTTTAATTTGGAATGAACAAGAATCTTCAGTAGACTCCCATTTTTCAACTTTATCCTCAGGCATCAAGTGCTGAAGGTTGTTGATATTTAATAGGTAGTCGTAAACTTCTTGAATGGGTGCGTTAACAGTAACTTCTTTGCTTTCGATTTTAGCCATGGGGACTTATTATAAACTTGGGTTCCACTCTGATGGATTGCTTCTCCATTCTTCCAAAGCTTTTACATCCTCTTTAGTGATGTAATTGGTTTCAAGAGCATTCTGAATCAGAGCTTGATAATTTGACAAGGTGTAATAAGGACAAGCAGCATTTTTCATATTCTCTTCGGCTAAATCAAAGCCATAAGTAAAAATAGCTACCATACCTTTTACAGTACAACCTGCAGCTCGAAGTGCTTCAACAGCTTTCAAGCTACTTTTTCCGGTAGAAATTAAATCCTCAATGACAATAACACTTTGTCCGGGTTCAATAACACCTTCAATTTGATTTCCTAAACCATGCCCCTTTGGTTCAGGTCTCACATATACATAAGGAAGCCCCATTTCTTGAGCAACTAAAGCTCCTTGAGCAACACCGCCAGTAGCAACACCAGCAATAACATCAGGTCGGCCAAAGTGCTGATCTATGGTTTTTACAAACTCCTGACGGATGAAGTTTCTAATTTTTGGATATGATAACGTTTTGCGGTTATCACAATAAATTGGAGATTTCCATCCGCTAGCCCAAGTAAAAGGCTCACGAGGTTTCAGCACAACTGCTTTGATTTGGAGTAAAAATTGCGCTACTTTGAGCGCTGATTCTTCGCTTAAATACATGGTGAGCAAATGTATAAAGTTTTCATCAACAATAGACCTCTGATTTTAACAGAGAATCCAGATAAATACAAAGACTTAGCTTTTCCTAAAGTTAAGTTTGAGAATAAGAAAAAACTAGCACAATTAGTTAGTGATTTTGAGAAAGATAAGTCTTCAACGGGGCTCATAGTTTTTCATTATGATCTTGATGAATTGTACTACTATTTCCGCAGGTTGTGCAAGTATGTTCCTGCAGCTGGAGGTATAGTTTACAATAAAAAAGGTGAAGTGCTTTTCATTTTCAGAAGGGATAAATGGGATTTGCCAAAGGGGAAAATCGATAAAGGCGAACATCCTTTTGATGCTGCTTTGCGTGAGGTAGAAGAAGAAACGGGTATGGCTCGTTTGAAAGTGGTAAAGAAATTACCCTCTACTTATCATACGTATCAGGAAAAAGGTAAACGCATTTTTAAAAGAACTTATTGGTATGAAATGTACTCTGAATATGGTGGTAAGTTAACACCGCAACTTGAAGAGCAAATTACTGAAGTACGTTGGCTAAAACCTGAGGAAATTGAAATTGCAGAAAGCAATACTTTCAAATCAATTCAAGAAATGATTCGCAAAATCATTCGTCCCCACCATACGTTTGAATGATTTCATAAGGTTTAAAGCTGCTGACTTCAGCGGCTTTAATTTTATCAAACAAATCGTACATGCGTTCTGGTCTATCAGCTGGCGATTTAAACAAGTTTCCTTCTGTATCGAGTAAATAGTACATCGGTGTTGTTTGGATGTTGTATTGCTCCTTTACTTTATCAGCATCTTTTACGAAGCCTACAATCCACTTGTATTTATGATTATTGATATACTGCTTTAACCTAGCTGTATCGCCATCAATGTTGATGCTCACAAACGATATCTCGCGACCGTATTTCTTGTGCATACTCTCAATAAGCATCAAGTCTAACAACGATGCTGTGTTGTTCATACTCCAAAACTGGAGGTAAACAAATCGGCCTTTGAGTTTATCTAATTCAAGCTCACTTTTGTGAAGATCCCAAATGGTAATATCTGGAGCTACCGTCTTTTCCATCAACTTAGTTAAGTTGTTGATTGCCTTTTTACAACCATATTTCACAGATTTGAAATTCGAAAAGCTCTTTAATTCTCTTAACCAATATACACGCTCAAGTTTTTTCTTCTTTAAAAACGGAAAATTATAAAGTTGATAGAGTAGAGCGTATTCAACTAATGAATCTGGTGAGTTTTTAGGAAGGATAGATTTGAACTCATTCAACAAGGGTTCAATTACATTTGAATCTGGAAGTACAGAAATAATGGAGTCTTGATTTTCTAGCTTCCATTTGGCAAATAATGGATTGCTGTAAGCTTGAAAAACCTGAAAATAAGATTGAGAATGGTTATTGAAGTTGGATACAAAAACAGAGTCGATGTATTTATGCTTTCCTGTAAGGGTAAAAGCAATCATTGAAAAACGATTCTGAATTTCATTTTTCAGCCATGGATATTGATTGCTTGGAGTTTCATAGCTGGTTATCACAGATTTTTGCATGGAATCAACCATTGAGAACCTGATTGAGTCGTTCAACTCTTCAGATGCATCTCTAGCAAATTCATTCAATGTTTTATCTAACTCTAGAGCTATCTCGTGTAAATACTTTTGTTTTTTACCATCGGCTTCAAAGCTATTCACTTGAATCTGCTCGCTAAGTACTTGTTTGTATTTAGGGGCTGAAAGGTCAATAGAGTATGATACGCCAGGTTCTAGAACCAAATTCACAAACTTGTTTTTGATTCTAATAAAATATAGTCCCGCTTTATTAGGCGTTTTTTCGAACTGAAAAGAGCCGTCAATAAGAATGGTGTCTGTTTCAATTGTGTGGTATGATTTTGAAATCACATCACTTAACTCAATCAACTCAACCGAATGAAAAGCATAATCATTGATGTGGCCAACAATTTGACCCCAAAGTGTAATTGGAAGAAAAAGAAATAAGAATAAAACTAATCTCATATTAATGAAGAGCTTCTGGAAGGAATTGCTTTGCATCACCTCCATTACGCATAATATCTCTCACTATTGTGGAAGAGATAGTAGAATACTCAGCTTTAGAAACCAAAAAGATTGTTTCGATTTCATTATTCATGGCTGTATTCATTAAAGCAATGCTTCGTTCAAATTCAAAATCATGCTCACTACGCATACCTCTGAGAATGTACTTTGCATTTACTTTTTTGCAAAACTCAATGGTTAACCCTTCATATGTTTGAACCGAAACTGAAGGCAAATCAGAAAAAGTAGCTTCAATTTGGCTGATGCGTTCCTCAAGAGTGAACATCGATTTTTTAGCTGAATTATATCCTATTGCGATGATAATCTCATCAAACAATGAAACTGCTCTTGATATAATATCAACATGTCCTTTAGTTATTGGATCAAATGAACCTGGGAATATTGCAATGCGTTTCATGTTAGTTGATTTATTGAAAGAAGCTGAAATTTACAGCGCTGTATTTTCTGTGTTGTACAAATTTAGGATGATTCGAGAAATCCAATTTTGCAGCATGTTCTACAATTAACAAGCCATCTTCTTGGAGTAGTTCTTTTTCGAATATCAAATCTGGAAGCGTAGCCGTTTCTTTTAGCTCGTATGGAGGATCAGCAAAAATGAGGTCGAACTTCTTTTTGCTTTTGGCTACGTATTTAAACACATCGTATTGAGTAACACTCAAATTATCAAGGTCAAGCTCTCTAATCGTTTGGTTGATGAATCGGCAGCATTTGTTGTTTCGTTCAACACTCGTTACTGATTTAGCACCTCTCGAAGCAAACTCAAAACTAATGCCTCCAATACCTCCAAATAAATCTAAAACATCCGTTTCAGTAATTTCAATTTGGTTTTCAACGATATTAAAAAGTGCTTCTTTAGCAAAATCTGTTGTAGGTCTGGTTGGTAAACCAGATGGAGCTTGAAGTCTTTTTCCTTTGTATCGACCTCCAATTATTCGCATAGCAAGGAACTGATAAGTTTAGCTGATTGATGTATTTGGATAGATGGATCGAGTTGATTGATTTGTTGTTTATCAAATCCAGTTAATGGCTCAATGTGTGAGTGATATGATTTTAATATCTCAATTGCTTTTTCTGCAAAAGTTTTGCTGCTAATAGAGGTGCTCCAAACCAATGGCAACTGGTTAAACTCTTCTGAAAGTTGATCTAGGCTATAAAGCACATGATAAATCACATCTTCAACTTGCTGAGTTTCTTGAGTGGTGAAAAACAGTAATTCGTTTTTTCTCCAACATGAAATAAGCAATTGGTTGTTTTCAATATGAATACACGTAATTGGCTTTTGGTGATTTGTATGCAATAATTTCCAGTATGAAAGAAGTCCTTTAGATGATGAATGGATTTTTACTTCTTGGAAAATATTCTCTGCAAAAGCAGCCAAATGAGCATCTATACCATAAACCAAAGTAGCGTCTAATTCACTCACAGTTTCTGTTAAAACAACCATTTCTTGTGGTGTTTTAGCAATCTGAAAGTTTAAAAAATCTGCTGCTTTTTTTTGTGTGAAAATACTATTGGGAACTAGAGTAGAGTAGATGGGATCTATGGTTAAAATTGTTCGCTGGTGTTTTATTTCAACTGGATCGGGCGAACTGTGAAACCCGTATAAATCGATTCCAGTGATAGAGCCTAACCCATCAATAGTTGCAATTTGAACACCTTCAGATGAAAACTGAGCTAGCGTCAAATGCGAAAAAGCAGCGTCTGTAGCAGAGCTGCTTTTTCTAAACTTCGTTTTATGTATAATAGATTCGTACTTCAACGAATTATTTTTCTTCTTTCCAATTACCTGATGTAGATGGTTCGCTCATTGAACCAAACTTCATCACTTCAGTTGGATCAAATGGGTTTGAATCTCTAACTTCAATTACAGGAACTTGAATTCCACCAGTTCTTTCAATGGATGATACTTCCATTTCAAATTTAGCACCTCCACCGAAAGGAACATATTCTAAAGAGTCTAACACAAGTGGTTGCTTCTTGTATCTAGAATCCATGTATTCTTTCGTGTAGATTACTTCTTTGGCTGGTACCAAGCTAGTGTCTAAGTGTAAGTAACCACTATCAATCGCTAACTCCATTGTTAAACCGTCAGGAACAGAGCCAGAACGTTTCACTAATGGAATAGAGTCTGTTTCAACAAAAGTTACCAATGTATCAAATGTTGTAGCGAACACTCCATTTTTCTTTTTGTAAGCCAATTGAGCCTCGCGAATGTCTTTTAAGTTTTGAATAACGTAAGCGTAGCGTCTATTTTTCTCTTTCAAGAATTGGATAGGACCGTTAATAGATTGGAAATTGTAGTATATTAACCCTGCAGAAACTAATACTAAAACAAGGCTAACTACCATGCTGATAGCATTACTAATGATTTGAAGTGCGTTTAATAACACAACTACGGCTATTAATAGAAGTGCGCCACCACCAATCATGTATTCAGATCCTTGTCCGGTATTAACACCAAATATTATAACTAATAACCCCAATACTGTGAAAATTAAAACCGGGGTAAAACGAGAAATCAAATCTTTCATCTGTGTTGCTTGTTCTGTATGTTTTGAAGAAATTTGGTCGCTGACAAACTTACAATTTTTTTAATACGATAATGCTTTGCAATCAGCCTTTTCAAATTGATTTAATACTACTTTTAAATGACTGTTAACGAGTGTTTTGAAGGGGTGGTTGGGTCTCTCGGAAATAACCCTACTCAAGATCAGGAGCAATTGATTCAATTGTTGGCCAATTATCTCTCTGATGATAATAGAAAGGATGTATTCATAATCAGAGGTTATGCTGGTACAGGTAAAACTACCGTAGTTGGAGCTACTGTTAAATACCTTAAAAGTCAGAAAACCAGAGTTGTATTGTTGGCTCCTACAGGTAGGGCTGCTAAAGTGATGAGCTCTTACAGTGGTGTGTCTGCTTTTACTATTCATAAATACATTTATCAAGTAGGTGAGTCTGAATTTAGTGGGGTTCAATTTTTTCGTAAAACCAATAAACACAAGAACACGGTATTTATTGTAGATGAATCATCAATGATTTCCGAAAAATCAGATGGATACAATAATATACTTCACGATTTAGTTGAGTTTGTAAATGAATCTGAAAACAATAGACTGATTTTTGTTGGAGATATTGCTCAGCTACCTCCTGTTGGCAGCGATTTAAGCCCTGCATTGATTCCACGTTACTTTAAAGATTTATACGGTTTTCGGATTGGTGGATTTGAGTTAAAAGAAGTAGTTCGCCAGCGAGAACAATCAGGTATATTAGAGTTAGCAACTCGTTTAAGAACTGTGTTAAAAGAAGGTGGGGATGTAAATCTGGATATTAATTCACCTGATGTTAGTTTTATTAGTGGGGCGGAATTTCCAGACGAGATGGAATCAAGCCTTTCTAATTATGGAGAAGAAGGTGTTGTTGTTTTAACCAGATCTAATAAATCAGCGAACTTATTTAACCAGCAAATCAGAGCACGTATTTTATATAGAGAGGAACGTGTTGAGGGTGGGGATATGATGATGGTAGTTAAGAATAATTACCATTGGTTAGAGAGTGATTTTATAGCTAACGGTGAGTCGATA
>CAJWSQ010000048.1 GCA_913045895.1 uncultured Flavobacteriales bacterium
TAACAGACAACGATGGTTGTGTAACAAGCTCAGAGACTGAAGTTGTTTCAACTCCAGATCCTGTTGCAACTGCATCTGCATATATCTTGTACTATAGTGCTCAATTTACGAATACAGGTACTGGTGATTCATATTATTGGGATTTTGGAGATGGAACTACATCAACAGATGAGAACCCACTTCATGCATACACATGGACAAATGATACGCTAATATATTATACTGTAACTATGGTAGCTATCAATGCGTGTGGAACAGATACTAACACATTTGAAGTAGGTGTTGGTGATGGTGTAGAAGGAGAAGTTTTGGGTGTAGATGAATTGACATCAGATAATCAAGTTAGTGTTTATCCAAACCCAAGTAACGGTTTATTCAACATATCTTTTGTGAATGTTTCAAACGAAGAAGTAGCCGTACAGGTATATGATATTCAAGGAAAAGAAGTGATGACAAGAAACTACGGAGTAGTATCTGGAAATCAAAATGAAGACTTGAACATCGAGAATGTATCAGCAGGAATTTACTTCATGAATGTGCAAATCGGAGAACAAATACAAGTATTAAAGCTAATTGTTGAGTAAGAAATAACTTAACAATCCGATTATATAAGGGGGCTCAATTGAGCCCCCTTTTTTATTTGTATAAAAAGCGGACAACAATAAACTAATATTCGAGTAACATACAGTGACTTCCTTCGCTACCAGCGAAATGAGAGTGAAAAATCAATCGATTCAAGTCAAGCTAAGAAACGGTTTTTTGGCATTAGTATCAATATTTGTGCTTTTTGCCGTATTAGCTGTTTACTTAGTGAATGTGGCTAATAACCAATTCAGAAATGCACATGAGCTTAATGTGCTTGAGCAAAATATTAGTCAACTTAGAGAGATTGAACTCTTACTTTATGCGCCATCGTTAATCCCCGATGCTGTATACACGAATCCAGAAGAATATATCCAAACAGAGATTTCTCCATTAAATCAGAATATTGAAGAATGTTTTGTAAAGCTTACTAATACATACCAAAACGATATTCAAGAGAATCAATTAGATTCAATACATCAGTTTTATACGAATTACTACAGTGAATTAGAGGCTTTAATTACACTAATAAGTAAAAGGGGACATAAAGATTTTGGACAAGAAGGTGTAACTAGAAAATTGGCTCATCTCATAGAGGATAGTCTATATAAAGTCAAACCATCTCAAATTTTAATGTTGAGAAGGCATGAGAAAGATTTTCTACTTCGAGGAGAGAAAATTTACCTATCTAAATTCAATTCATTGATAAATGAGATATTGGAAACAACCGAATTGAATTCAAATGAAACTCGAATTTTAAAAGAATACCGGTCAGAATTTCAGCGTTTAGCAACTTTAGATCTTGAGATTGGTACAGCTTATATGCCAGGTTTGCGAAATCAGTTGTATGAATTAAGCTCTACTTTCATTTCAATTTATCAATCGTATTTAAGATTAGCTCAATCAAGGGTAGATGCTGAGATATTTAACTTTTATGTGGTATTTATTACTTCACTCTTAGTTGCTCTGTTACTTTCTATCATTGGTTCAATCCAATTAAGTAAAACGCTCGGTAAGCCAGTAAAAGAACTCACAGGGGCAATTCAAAAAATTCAAATTGAAGACATTCAAAACAACAAAAGAATTTCTCTTGACTCAACCATTACTGAAGTATATCATCTGGAAAATTCATTCAATAATCTTTTGGATTTATTGGGTAAGCAATTGGTTTTAAATGAGAAGAAAAGTAATGAACTGAGAGATCAGAATGAGAAATTAAATCACAGCGAGAAACAACTTAGATTATCCAACGCTGTAAAAGATAAATTCTTCTCAATTATATCTCATGATATGCGAGGCCCAATCTCAGGATTAGGGGTGTACCTAGAATCATTGCAAGATGATTTGGATACTATGGATAAAGAAGAATTAAGAAGCTTTACCATGATTATGCTTAAATCGGTTAATCATGTTATTGAGTTAATGGAGAATCTTTTGGAATGGTCAAAAGCTCAAATGGGATTGAGTAGACCAAATCCAACCAGAGTTTCTTTAGCAGAATCTGTATCTCATGGATATAATCTGATGACACAAAGATTTCAAGAGAAACAAATAATGTTTGTATCTAACGTTAGTTCGTCACATCGTGTATATGCAGATAAAAACATGATCGAATTTGTAATTCGAAACTTGATATCGAACGCATTAAAGTTTACGAACCCTGGTGGTGAAATTAAGGTGAAAACACATTTAGATTCCAATCAAGTTGTGGTTAGTATTTCTGATAATGGAATTGGTATATCTGATATTGATCAAAAGAAACTCTTTAATGAATCAGAGCATTTCACAAAGTTCGGAACAAATGAAGAGAAAGGCACAGGTTTAGGATTGTTACTTTCTAAAGAGTTTATCCATAAAAACAAAGGCGACATCTGGCTTACTAGTCAAGAAAATGTGGGTACAACTGTATTTTTTACTCTACCGTTAGCATAATTGACTTTAGTCACATAAATCAATAAGCACTATTGATTAATATTGTGGATCAAATCCAATTTATCATGAAATATTTATTCCGATTAGCATTTGCTATCATTCTATCTACTACTGTTACTGCAAGTTTTGCTCAAGAAAGTTCTGATGATATAGCTTCTTTGAAAGGGTTTATTAACAGTATGTATTCTGACTATTTTTCAGCAAATAAAACTGGAACTTTAGAAGAATATACTGAGCTATTTGATCCTAGATTTAAGGGCAACGATGTAGAAGTAGATATTCAAGGTGAAGTAAGTATTCTTCAGCAAGATCTGGCTTCGATGCTAAAAACGTATAAAAGATTATCGTCTGACAAAACAGCTCAAGTAAAATACAACCTAAACCAATATAGAAGTGCCTATGTAAAAGGTGCAACAGGAGTTGCTGTATTTGATGTTGATTTTGAGATTACAAAGAATGACGAAGTAATCTCTAAAGGTCAACAAACGATTTCTTTTATCTTAAAGAAAACTAGAGATTCTTGGAAAGTAACTTATATGGATAGAGTTTATGTTCAGTCTGAAGTATATCAAGGTAACTGTTTTTGTGAGTTATTTACTCAGGGTGATCAATTTGCAACATTCTTAACTGTTCCTGATGGAGACGAATATATTACTGTAAATGATAGATTTGAATTGTTGGAGTCTCCTCAAAGAAGAGCGATCAGAAGAAATGGTGACGAAATGTACGACTGGAATAAGAGCAATGGTGATATCACTCTTGGTTCTGAGAAAGTTGGAAATGCAAGAAACACAACAACAGCAATAAATACTATTTTGAAGTATAACAACGCAGACAGATGTCAACGTGTTAGAACCAAATAAATAGATAATCACCTACTATAGCTGCGTAGAAAATTAAATGTGATGAAGTGGAAAGGGACAAAATTGGCAAGTATATTTGGGATGACTTGTCCAAGATGTCAGGAGTCAAAATTATTTGAGGATCCCAATCCTTATAATTTCAGTAAAATCTTCGATATGCCTGAACGTTGCGATAAGTGCGGTCAGAAATATGAAGTGGAACCAGGTTTTTACTACGGAGCAATGTATGTAAGCTACGCGCTAAGTATAGCTTTTTTAGTTTCTGTATTTGTAGCAATGCTGGTATTGTACCCAGATTTTACTGTTACAGAATACTTGGTAATAGGAATTGGAGGGTTGATTGTTTTAACTCCGCCAATTTTTAGATTAGCCAGAGCCGTTTGGATTAACTTCTTTGTGAAATATGATCCGAATGCAGTTGAAAACTGGAAGCATCACAAACATGATTAAATAAAAATCCCCGGCCTTTCAGCTGGGGATTTTCATTTTATATCATTAGAAGTTTTTGAAGCTTAAACTTCGGCACTGCTAACTTCCATAGCTCGGTCTACCTTCTTAACCAAACCTTGTAGTACTTTGCCTGGTCCAACTTCTACAAAAGAAGATGCTCCATCAGCAATCATTTGCTTTACAGATTGTGTCCATTTAACAGGAGCTGTTAACTGAGCCACTAAGTTCTTTTGAATTTCAACAGGGTCACTAATAGCTGATGCCGTTACGTTCTGGTAGATTGGGCAAATAGGATTATTAAACGTTGTATTTTTAATAGCTTCTTCCAATTCTTGTCTAGCTGGTTCCATTAATGGTGAATGGAAAGCACCTCCAACTGGTAATACTAAAGCTCTTTTTGCGCCAGCTTCTTTCAATGCTTCACAAGCTTTTTCTACTGCTGGTATGCTTCCAGAAATAACCAGTTGACCAGGGCAATTGTAGTTTGCTGGAACCACAACACCTTCAATTTTACCACAAACCTCTTCTACAACTTCGTCATCTAAACCTAAAATAGCAGCCATTGTAGATGGTTCAGCTTCACAAGCTTTTTGCATGGCTAAAGCACGTTGCGAAACCAATTTCAATCCGTTTTCAAAAGACATAGCTTTATTGGCAACTAAGGCAGAAAACTCTCCCAATGAGTGTCCAGCAACCATATCTGGTTTAAATGAATCACCTAATGCTGTAGCTAATGCAACTGAATGCAAGAAAATAGCGGGTTGAGTAACTTTTGTTTCTTTCAACTCATCGGCAGTTCCTTCAAACATCACTTTTGTTATATCAAACCCCAAAATGTCGTTGGCTTGATCAAACAATGATTTTGCTACTGCATTTGAATCGTAGATGTCTTTACCCATTCCGGTAAACTGAGCGCCTTGCCCAGGAAATACATATGCTTTCATATCGTAATTTTCTAACTTATTCGAGCCAAAAGTAAGTGAATTGATTTTTGAGACGCATATTCTCAAATGCTATCTTTGCTCCAAATCAAATAATCCATGATTGTAGTAACAGGTGCTGCTGGTTTTATCGGCAGTTGTATGGTTAGCAAATTGAATCGTGAAGGATTCAATGAAGTTGTCGCTGTTGACGATTTTAGCAGAGAAGACAAGAATAAAAACCTCGAAGGTAAGAAGCTTACAGCTAAAGTAGATAGAGAAGAATTTGGCAAATGGTTAGATGAAAATCAACGCATGGTTGAGTTCATTATTCACCTTGGAGCTCGTACAGATACAACTGAATTTGATGTTGAAGTGTTTGATCACCTCAATTTAAATTACACCAAAATGGTGTGGAATAAATGTATCGAATACGGTATTCCATTAATCTATGCGTCAAGTGCGGCTACATATGGTTTAGGTGAGCATGGTTATGAAGATTCACATGACAGCATTCCTAAACTAAAACCATTAAATCCTTACGGAGATTCTAAAAATGATTTCGATAAATGGGCGCTTCAACAAGAAGAAAAACCCATGTATTGGATCGGGGTTAAATTCTTCAATGTATATGGGCCAAACGAATATCACAAGGGAAGAATGGCGTCTGTAATTTGGCATACATACAACCAAATTCAAAAAACAGGAGCCATGAAGTTGTTCCAATCTCACAATCCTGAATATAAAGATGGTGAGCAAATGCGCGACTTTGTTTATGTGAAAGATGTTGTTGAAGTGCTTTTCTATCACATGACTAACCGTAAGCTAAGTGGAATCTACAACTTGGGTTCAGGTAAAGCTAGAACCTTCTTAGATTTAGCTAAAAACACGTTTAGAGCTATCGATAAAGAGCCAGATATTTCATTTATCCCAACTCCAGAAGATATTCGTGATAAATACCAATACTTCACCGAAGCTCCAATGCAAAAGACTTTTGATAAGGGCTACGACAAGAAATTACATACTCTTGAAGAAGGTATTGAAGATTACGTGAAGAATTATTTAGTAACAGGTGATTATTACTAAAGAGCTTCGTTGAGCTCTATTAAGAAAGACTTGATGTCTTTTAATTTAGATACAATTGCTGCGTGTTGAATGGTTTCATCTCTATTCTCACGCAGCTTTTTTTTAGCTCCTTCTAAGGTGTATCCACGTTCTTTTACCAGATGGTATATCAACTGAAGGTTTTCAATGTCTTTAACTGTAAATAGGCGATTCCCTTTATTGTTCTTTTTGGGTTTTATAATAGAAAATTCCTTTTCCCAAAAACGAATCAACGAAGCATTTACTTCAAACATGTCGGCTACTTCGCCAATGCTGTAGTATAGTTTTCCTGAAAGCTTACTTGAGTTAAATTCTGAAGACATTAGTCGAATGATTGATTGGTTTGAGAAGAAACTTCAATCATTAATTCATATTCTTCAGGTGATAGATCATTTGAATAGAAATTAATCGGATTGATTTTATTTCCATCTTTAATCACCTCATAGTGTAAGTGTGGAGCAGTAGATCTACCAGTGCTACCAACGTATCCTAAAATATCACCACGTTTAATTTTCTGTCCTGTTCGAACATCAATTTTACTCATGTGGCCATACAAAGTTTGATAACCGTATCCATGGTCTACAACAACGTGCTTCCCGTATCCACCGCGAGTACTTTCAGCATCTTCAACCACGCCATCACCGGTAGCGTAAATTGGAGTTCCTGTTGGAGCTGTAAAGTCCATCCCCGTATGCATCTTTCTAATTTTAAGAATAGGGTGCAAGCGCATACCAAAACCAGAAGCAACACGAGATAAATCTTTTTTAGCAACAGGCATAATTGCAGGAATAGAAGCCAACATCTTTTCTTTCTGTTGAGCCATTTTGTACACTTCATCTAAAGATTTAGATTGAATATACATCTGCTTAGCCATTTGATCCATGCGTTTTGTGGTATTAACAACAATATCACTGTTGTCAAAACCTTCTAAATTTTCGTAACGGTTAGATCCACCAAAACCGGCTTTACGAATGTTGTCTGGAATAGGATCTGCTTCGAAAATTACACGGTATACATTATCGTCTCGATCCTGAAGGTTGTCTAAAACATCAGATTGTTCTTCCAATCGAGCATTTAAAATTTCGTATTGAAGAGCCAATTGTGCGTTTTCACGCTTCAGGCGCTTTTCTTTAGGAGAGTCGAAAAACACATAAAATAAGGCAATAAAAACCACCGCGAAAACCAATCCAGTTCCCATAAAGCTCAAGAATTTGAGCAAACGATCTTTTAGACCTAATTCTGCCTTTTCGTATGAAAGGGTCTTGGGGTTATACCTATATTTCGCTTTTGACATGTGCTTAAAACCTGATAACAGATTTGACGCACAAAGTTACGTATAAAAACTATTTTTGCAATCCGCCAGAAGTGGCTTAACAACCTTTAACAAATACAGTTGTATGACTTGGGATTCTGTTACAATACGAAAAACATTTTTAGACTTTTTTGAGAAAAAACAACACCAGATAGTTCCATCTGCCCCAATGGTAGTGAAAGATGATCCAACATTGATGTTTATCAATGCGGGTATGAATCAGTTTAAAGACTATTTTTTAGGTAATTCAAAACCGTCTTCACCACGTATTACAGATACTCAAAAGTGTTTGCGTGTATCTGGTAAACACAACGATTTGGAAGAAGTTGGTGTGGATACTTATCACCATACCATGTTCGAAATGTTGGGTAACTGGTCTTTTGGAGATTACTTTAAAGAAGAGGCTATTGCTTGGTCATGGGAATTACTTACAGAGGTTTATGGAATTGACAAAGATCGTTTGTATGTAACTTATTTTGGTGGAGATGCTGGTGATAACCTTCCAGAAGATGCAGAAGCTAAACAACTGTGGGCGAGGCACATTGATGCCAATCGAATTATAGCTTTTGATAAGAAAGATAATTTTTGGGAAATGGGTGACACTGGTCCTTGTGGTCCATGTGCCGAAATTCATGTTGATATTCGTTCTGATGAAGAACGACAAAAAACTCCTGGTAAAGATTTAGTAAATCAAGATCATCCGCAGGTTATAGAAATCTGGAATCTTGTTTTTATTGAATTTAACCGAATGGCAAGTGGTCAATTGGTTAAATTACCTGCTCAACATGTTGATACAGGAATGGGTTTTGAGCGTTTAGCAGTTGTACTTCAAGGTAAAAACTCAAACTACGATACAGATATTTTTACCCCATTGATTCAGAAAGTAGAATCATTGAGTAACAAGAAATACACTCGTACCGACTCAAAACAAGACATTGCAATGCGTGTAATTTCAGATCACGTAAGGGCAATTTCATTTTCTATTGCCGATGGTCAGTTGCCATCGAATACTGGAGCTGGTTATGTTATCCGTAGAATCTTGAGAAGAGCCATTAGATATGGATATAGCTTCTTAGATTTTAAAGAGCCTTTTGTTTTTGAGTTAGTTGAGACTTTAAAAAATCAAATGGGGCATGCTTTCCCAGAGTTGAATAGCCAATTTGAGTTGATTCAAAAAGTGATTCGTGAAGAGGAAGAGAGCTTCTTGAGAACTTTGGAAAGAGGGATTCAAAAATTCAATGAATACAAAGAGCATCACAAGCAAGTTAAAGGTGATTTTGCTTTTGAATTGTACGATACATTCGGTTTCCCCATTGATTTAACTCAATTGATGGCGGCTGAAAATAATATGATGGTTGACATCAAAGGTTTTGAAGCTGCTTTAAATGAGCAGAAAGAAAGATCTCGTAAAGCAACTAACATTTCTACAGACGATTGGGTAATTCTTCGCGAAGATGATCAAGAAGAATTTATCGGCTACGATTACACATCAACTGATGTAATGATCACCCGATACAGAAAAGTGAATCAAAAAGGGAAAGAGTTTTATCAATTAGCTTTCAATGTAACGCCATTCTATGCAGAGGGCGGTGGTCAGGTTGGTGATACCGGATTTATTGAAGGCGACCAATCGGGTAAAGTTGAGATTTTCGATACCAAAAAAGAGAATAACTTAATACTTCATTTTGCTACTGAAATTGCATCAGTTCCACATGAAAAATTTAAAGCGGTTGTTGATTTAGATAAAAGACAGTCAACTGCAAATAACCACTCTGCAACTCACTTGCTGCATCAAGCACTAAGAGAAGTTTTGGGAACCCATGTTGAGCAAAAAGGTTCTTTGGTTAATGCCAATCATTTACGATTTGATTTTAGTCATTTCCAAAAAGTGACTCCTGAAGAAATTCGAGAAATTGAAACGATTGTAAACAATAGAATTCGATCTAATTATCCGTTAGAAGAAAACAGATCAGTTCCAATGGATGAAGCCAAAGAAATGGGAGCAATGGCTCTTTTTGGTGAGAAATATGGAGACGTTGTTCGTGTAATCAAGTTTGGTGATTCCGTTGAATTATGCGGAGGAACTCACGTAAAACGCACAGGTGATATTGGTGTGTTCAAAATTGTTTCTGAAGGATCTGTTGCTGCAGGTATTAGACGTATTGAAGCACATACGGCCTCAACCGCTTTGAATGACTACATCCAGTATGAAGATCAGTTAAATGAATTGAAATCACTTTTGAAGAACACAAAAAATATTCAAAAGTCGATTGAGGATTTACTTGCTGAAAATGAACAACTACAAAGTAGAGTTAAGTCACTGAAGCAATATGAAATCAACAATTGGAAAGAGAAATTACTCCAGCACAAAACTGTTGTTAATGGAATTGATTTCATTGCTCTTGAAGTTGATTTAGACAACAATGATTTGAAAGATTTACTGTTTCAACTGAAAGGGGATTTGACCAACTTAGTTGTTGTAACTGGAATAAAGGGCGAAAAAGCCATTCTTTCTATTGCTGCAAGTAATGATGTTGTCAATGATAAAGGATTCCATGCTGGAAATGCAATTCGCGAAGCTGCTAAAGAAATTCAAGGTGGTGGAGGTGGACAGCCTTTCTATGCTACTGCAGGAGGTAAAAATCCAAATGGATTACCAGGTGCATTTAATAAAGTAAAAGAAATAGTGGAGGGGCTTTAATTAGCCTCTTCTCCTTTGTAAAGAGGAATGTCAAAATAAAAACAAGCACCCTTATTTGGGGTGTTTGTTATTTGTAATTTACTTCCCA
Source organism: uncultured Flavobacteriales bacterium (assembly GCA_913045895.1). Classification (GTDB taxonomy): domain Bacteria; phylum Bacteroidota; class Bacteroidia; order Flavobacteriales_G; family Salibacteraceae; genus UBA6049. Next base: position 9,953 of record CAJWSQ010000048.1, read on the forward strand.
TTTGCTCTAGTAAATAGATGACAATCTGTAGCCCGATGCCAGTTCCTTTCTCTCTATTAGTGCCTAGACTACTAGCATATTCTTGATTGCCCAAAATTCTATTCTTAAGGCTGTCTTGAATACCTGATCCACTATCAGTAATAGAAATACGAGCTTTATTCTCTAGAGATTTACATGAGATATACAGTTTCGTGTTTTCGGGCGAAAACTTAGAAGCATTGGTAAATAGATTTCTAATTATAATCTCCATGGCATTGGGATTAGCCATTATCTTCTGATCACAATCACAAACCTCTTCTAGTACTTGACCTTTCTCGTTGAATATTACTTGCACTTGAGATAAAACCGCATCACGAACATCATAAAAGTTCATTGGAGATACTTTTATTCCCTCTGTGTCATCTTGAGATTTAACCCAACTTACAACATTGTTTAAGATACCTAATGCCTGTGCGTTACTAGCATTAAGCATATTTAAAAGCTCTTTATCGCTAGGATTCTCTTTTAGTAACAAACCTAAGCTTGATACATTGGCTAGATAACCTCTTAAATCATGCCCAATCACAGATATGATTTTAGATTTAAACAAGCTCATATCAGAAATCAATGATTGTTGCTTGAGTAATTCAGACCTGTTTTCTTCAAGTTTTTTATTCGTTGATCGAAGCCTGCCAGAAATGAAAAACATGAAGATAATGAAGATTCCGGCTATAATAATAATGACAGCAAAAGCTCTATTGCGACTATTTAAAGTCTCCATTTCTTTAGAACTTAATTCATTTTCACGCTTTAGAAATTCATTTTCTTTCTCAACGGTGTAATTATCAAATTGAATTTTCTGAAGTTCTGCAGCCCTTAATTTGTCCTCGCCTAGAAGACCTATTTCATATTTGTGAACCTCTTTGGTATATTCCAATACTTTTTCAAAGTCACCATTTTCTTCTGCTATTTTGGCAAGTTCATCATAAGCATTTCTTAGAAAAAAGTCTTGACCAACAGCACTAGCTCTTTCTATGCCATCATGTAAAAACTCTTTTGCTTTAGCTATATTACCAAATTCGTGTTCAATGCAGCCTATATTAATTAAAACACCAGTTATTTGATGTTGACTTGGTCTTCTTTCGAAAATATGTAATGCTTTATAATAGTAGTCGTATGCTTTTTCAAGCGCAGGCAAACTATCTGAATAGTGTTTTGAGTAGTAATTAGCAATGTTGTTGTAATAGACTGCTATATCAGTACTATCATTGTTTCTTTTTGCTATCTCAAAAGCTTTGCTAAATTCCTCTAGACCTCCAATTCCTAAGTCTGTTTTGCAGTTTCCAAGTCCGTTGTATACCCAAGACTTTAAGTAAGGTAAGCAATCACACGTGTCTAAAATGTCATAGGCATTTTGGTAATACTCCAATGATTTTTCTAACCCTCTTAATTCATAAAAGATCATTCCAAGATCAATATACACTAGAGCTTGGAAGTCTACCCGATTAACAGATTTAAAATTATTGAGCGCTTTGTAAAAGTAGGGTACTGCTTCAACGTATTTCTTTTCATTAAAATACATAGTACCTAAATTCCTATTGGAATATCCAATTTCGAAAGTATCGTTGATGGCGGTGAAGAGCTCTAACGCTTTTTCACCGTAAGGTGTACTTTCATCGTGTTTCATAGCTATTTCTTTAGCTATAAAAAGGTTTTGATAGGCAATGCCCATCAGAAAAGTATCATTTATGTTCTGAGCGTATTCTAAAGATTTTAATCCATATTGCTCGGCAATTGAGTCTTCTCGAATGTCAGCATATGCTCTGCAGATTTTTCTAGAAATAAAAGACTTCGTACTATCGTCTGTAACTTCATTCAATGCGTTCTTAAGAGAATCTAGCGTTGATGCTGAGACACTCATTGTAAAAAATAAAAACGCGAATAAAGCCGTATATCTATATTGCATTTAGCATAAATGAATTAAGGCTAGGGGATAGAAATCCAACAAAAGTATACTCTTAATTAGATATTTAACTAATTAAAATATACGTATTTTTTGATGTCATCCAAAACAATTGATTGACTTGATAAAATTACAAGACGTTCAACCACGTTTCTAAGTTCACGAATATTTCCAGACCAGTCATATTCAGCAAGTTTTTTAAGTGCCTTATCTTCAATCTTTTTCTTGGTTATCCCTTGCTCAGCACAAATTTTATCTAGGAAGAAATCTACTAGGAGAGGGATGTCTTCTTTTCTATCATTTAAGGCTGGGACCTGAATTAAGATTACTCCTAATCTGTGATATAAATCTTCTCTGAAATTACCATCAGCAATTTCTTGTTGAAGGTTTTTATTAGTAGCAGCTAAAACTCGAACATTCACGGAGATTTCTTTATCACCACCAACTCTTGATATTTTATTTTCCTGAAGAGCTCTCAATACTTTGGCTTGAGCTTGTAGACTCATGTCTCCAATTTCATCTAAGAAAAGCGTACCGCCTTCAGCTTGCTCAAACTTACCTTTACGTTGTTTAATAGCTGATGTAAAAGCGCCTTTCTCGTGTCCGAATAATTCACTTTCAATTAATTCAGAAGGAATAGCTGCACAGTTCACCTCAATGAATGGAGATTTATTTCTACTACTTTTTTCATGAATTTGCTTAGCAACTAACTCTTTCCCTGTTCCGTTTGGACCAGTGATTAAAACACGAGCCTCTGTATCGGCTACTTTATCAATCATATCTAAAACCTCTTTTATGGGCTTTGATTCACCAATAATGGATGAGTTTTTAGATGCTTTGATTGTCTTTATTAATGTTTTGTTTTCAGCTTCTAGATTACTCTTATCTAGCGCATTTCGTACAGTAATCAAAAGCCTATTCAGATCAACCGGTTTTTCAATAAAATCGTAAGCACCTTTTTTAAGTGCTTCAACCGCTGTTTCTATATTTCCATGGCCACTTATCATGATAACAGGAAGTTCGGGCTTTAGCATTTTGATGCCTTCCAAAACCTCCATGCCATCCATGCGTGGCATTTTGATATCGCAAAAAACCAAATCGATGTTTTCATCTTTGGCTAAACGTAAACCAGCAGCACCATCTTCAGCCTCTAATACTTTATATTTTTCATACTCAAGAATCTCTTTGATTGATCCTCTGATACTTCTTTCATCATCAATTACCAAGATTGTGGTTGCCATGCGTTTACTTTAATTCGTTTAACCAAGATAAGATTGCACCTTCTTTAAGTGCGTATTGAGACAGAGATACAACATCAGGATTACTGATTCTCAAAATGTATTTCACTAGTAATGCAGCGATATGAATTGTTTCAACGCGCATTTCAACTAAGCCTGGCCATTCTAATCGTTGTTCTTCTGTTGATTGGATGAGCTTATCAATAAGATGATTGAGTTCATCCATCTCTATATTCATAGAGCGGATTGTAGAATCAAATGTTTGGTCATTTCCTGCTAAAATCATTGATGCGAATGACTCAAATGAACCTGAGGAACCAATTAAATGGGAGATTGGATACAGCGCCAATTGATCAATCAAATCATAAAGATTGGACTGAAAATGATAGAGCAGCATTTTGATATCCATCTCATTGATGGGATCATCTGGTTGAAAGCGCTCGAACAGTCTCGAAACACCTAAATCAGTGCTTTTTTGCCAAAGTGTTTTACTTCCAATTCCAATAATGAACTCAGTGCTTCCACCTCCAATATCCATTACCAAATAGGGCTTTTCAGAAATATGAACGGCTTTTTTAACTCCCTTCATAATCAATGCGGCCTCTTCATCACCGTCTACAATATTAACCTGAATACCATATTTATTTGTGATGACTTCAGCTAACTCTCTGCCATTAGATAATGAGCGCATTGCCGAAGTTCCAAAGGCTTTTACTCTTGAAACAGGAATGTTGAACTCTTCCAATGTTTTTAGATGAGTAATTATTGCATCTTCAGCTCGCTGCCAAGCTTCAGCGTTAATTCTACCTTCAGAGATTCCACCTTTGGCCAACTTAACAGCAACCTTACTACTGTGAATGGTTTTAAAGCCGTTATCAGTCGATTCTGCAATCAGTAAATTCCAGGTGTTCGTTCCCAGATCTATAATAGCTGCTTGATTAGTCATGGTAGCGAATCCATTTCCAAATTTCTTTGTAATTCACTTTTTTACCGTACATCAAAATACCAGTTCGGTATATTTTTCCTGCTAACCAAGTAGTGAATATAAATCCGCCAATCAGTAGAATCATAGATAATCCTAATTGCCAATATTCACCTGGGTCAAGTCCCATTGCAACTCGAATCATCATAATAATCGGACTCGTGAAAGGAATTATCGAGCCCCAAAATGCTGCTGGACTTTCTGGGTTTTCTACTATCGTGATGGATAAGAAATAGGCAAACACGAGCGGAATGGTGACGGGCAACATGAACTGCTGGGTGTCTGTTTCATTATCAACTGCGGCACCAATTGCTGCAAAAAGTGAGCTGTATAACAAGTATCCACCTAAGAAATAGAAGATAAACAACCCGAGCATTAATGGCCAATTGATACGATTTACAATATGGTTTGGATTGGTTAAATCTAATGGTGAAATATCCTGCTTGTTGAATCCACCTTGATCGATCATCTCAGTAGACTTTTGCATTTGCATAGCTCCAGCTTGCTCTAATTTATCTTGAAAAAGAATCTGCTGACTAGCGGTAATGAATGTGAACGACAAGACAATCCAAAGAACAAACTGTGTTAAACTTACCAATGCAATTCCAATGATTTTTCCCATCATGAGTTGGAAAGGCTTCACAGAACTGATGATGACTTCAACAATACGGTTGTTCTTTTCCTCAATAACTCCGCGCATTACTTGCACACCATATAAAAAGATGAACATGTAAATGGCAATACCAAACATAAAACCTACAACGGCTTTTTCACCTGAAACTTCCTCTTCGCCACCGTCTTCTGAAAACTTAATCATGGCAAGGTTAAAGGTTGTTTTTACCCGTTTGTAATCGTTTTTATCAATGTTGTAAAGCTTGAGTTTTTCGTCTTCAACAATGCGTTCAACTTCCTTTTCAATGCGTTTTTGAACAATACTACTCGGTTGATCTTTGAAGTAGAGTAGTGGTCTGTTGTTGGTTAAAATACTTTCAGGGATGTGTAAGATGGATGTGTAATCAGAATCTTTGAATGCATTTTTGGCTTCATCAATAGGAAGCTCATCCATATAGAAAAACGTGTAATTATCTCCGTTTTCTAGTCCTCTAAAAGCACCGTGAGTATCATCAATAACCAAAATGCGTTGGTCGTTGTTTTCAGATAATCCAATCCAAATAACCAAAGCCATTACGCCAGCTAATAAAAGCGGACCGAGTAAGGTCATTAAAATGAATGATTTTTTCTTTACTCGAGTAACGTACTCACGAGCTACGATTAATCCAATTTTATTCATGACTGAACCTCCTCTTCTTTAATCTCGGTTACTTTTCGAATAAAGATTTCATTCATACTTGGTAGTATTTCTTGTAATCCAAAGATTTGTACGTGTG